>CAYLVN010000397.1:0-3533 GCA_964387115.1 uncultured Fibrobacter sp. | reverse complement strand
GGGCACCTACCCAGAACTCTGGAGCCGATGGAGGGACTCAAACCCCCGACCATTCGATTACAAGTCGAACGCTCTATCAACTGAGCTACATCGGCAAAATACGAGAAAAGTCTTTCAAATATAATTGGTGTTATATATGAAAGTCAAAAAATATTTTCCTTTTCCACTCAACTTTTCACTGATACTTTATCGATAATTCCGTATTTTTTGGCATCTACAGCAGACATGAAAAAATCTCTGTCGGTATCCTCGATAATTTTCTTTATTGATTGTCCGGTATGTTCTGCAAGAATCTGGTTGAGATTATCTCTGACTCTCAACATCTCTTCGGCCTGAATCTGGATATCGGATGCAGGACCGAACATATTCCCTGAAATCAAGGGTTGATGTATCAGAACACGTGCATGTTCCCAGGCCTGCCTTTTACCCTTCTTTCCAGCACAAAGCAGTACCGCGGCCATACTTGCAGCCTGACCCATGCAGACTGTGACCACATCAGATTTTGCAAACTGCATGGCATCGTAAATTGCCAGTCCGGAAGAAATCACACCGCCGGGGCTGTTAATATAAAGAATGATATCATCAGTTTTCTGGCTGTCAAAAAAGAGTATCTTTTTAACAATTGATTCGGCAGACTCATCATTGATTTCACCCCACAGGAATATCTCCCTGCGTTTGAGCGACTGCTCCTCCATTTCCTGGCCAGTAAACATTTTTTTCATATTCTTCATAAAATCTTCATTCTGATCCTTACCCATCTGTAAAGGCCTCCTTTTTAAAGGTCATGTAAAGAAGCTGTTTTATCCGGGTCGGAAACTACCGCTGATGGAACCCGGCACTCTGTTGTTCCATCAGGCAGATCCTTTACAACTATCCCCAGCCCGGCGAATCCGTCACGGATCCGGTCTGCAGTACCGAAGTCTTTCCTGGCACGGGCATTCCGGCGTTTCTGCAATAAAGAAAGCAGAGTTGAACGGACTGTATCGGGTAATTGCGTTTCTGCATCCAGTTTTATTTTTACACCGTCAGCATCAGTTACAATTTCAACATGATGCTCAGGCACACTAAGCAAGTCCAGTCCCAGCACAAAATCCGCTCTTCGGACACATTCACGTTTAAGAGCCGCTTCCACGCTGCTGTTGTGGAGAAGATCCCAAAGAGATGCCACTGCTCTTGGCATATTCAGATCATCACAGACATGAGTGTAAAATTCCTCAAGGAGTGCCCCGACCTGCTTCTCATCAAAAGCCGCTTCTTTATCCTGAGCCGGGACCGCTTTACGCAGGTTCTCGAGACTGTTTGCGGCAGCCCTGATCCCCTCCCACCCAAAAGCCAGAGGACTGCGGTAATGAGCAGTAAAGCAGAACATGCGATAAGCAAGGGGCGGAATCCCCTCTCCGGTCAGTGTATCAAGAGTAATAAAATTGCCCCCGGACTTTGCCATCTTACCCTTTTCAACGACAAGGAATTCTCCATGTGCCCAGAACCGGACAAATTTCCTGCCGGTTGCGGCTTCTGTCTGGGCGATCTCATTTGTATGGTGAACCCTTATATGATCAACTCCGCCGCAATGGATATCTATCGGCTGAGAAAGGAGGGCAAGAGACATGGCACTACACTCAATATGCCACCCTGGAAATCCAACACCCCAGGGACTGCCCCATTCCATCTGACGCTTAACATCTGAAGGGCTGAATTTCCAGAGCGCGAAGTCTGTAACAGACCTCTTCTCCCCCATTTCAACCCGCTCACCAGCTTTGAGGCTTGATGGATCCAGTCCGGCAAAATCGCAGTAAGATGGAAATTTTGTGGTGTCAAAGTAGATACCGTCAGAAGTTCGATATGTAAAGCCGCGTCTTTCCAGCTCTGAAACAAGCTCTATCATATCTTTGATATGATCAGTTGCCCTGGGCATTACATCTGGTCTCAGAATGTTAAGTGCCTGCAGGTTTTCCAGAAATTTACGTGTAAAGAATTCTGATATTTCCCAGACACTTTTACCCTCCCGAACGGCACCCTTTTCCATTTTGTCTTCACCGGTATCAGCATCAGATGTCAAATGCCCCACATCTGTGATATTCATCACATGCTTTACATGGTATCCTGAGGCGATTAGAGCTCTTTTCAGGACATCCTCAAAGATGTAAGTCCGGAGATTACCGATATGGGCATAATTATAGACAGTCGGGCCGCAGCAATACATGCCCACAGGATCATTGACCGGCTCAAAGAGCTCTTTTTTCCGGGTAGCAGTATTGTAGAGGTAAAAAGGTCTTCTCATTTGGGCTAAAACTCCAGAACGACCTTGCCCGAACCTTTGGATACATTACCGATAAGAACCGGTTCGAATGCTGCCAGTTCAGGCGCTTTCATTATTGTATTGACATCAGCCTGGTCAACGGCCAGAACCAGCCCGACTCCCATATTGAATGTGTGATACATCTCCTCAACCTCAACATTTCCTGCCTTCTGCATCCACTGAAAGATCGGGTCGGGTGTCCATGAACTGGTATTAATTACCGCGTTACAATTTTCAGGAAGTATTCTGTCAACATTATCCTGGAAACCACCACCTGTAATATGGGCGCAGCCTTTAATAATTTTCTTTTCCATGAAAGAAAGCACGGGACTGTAGGCACGATGAGGCCTGAGCAGTTCCTGACCGAAGGTCCTGCCCGTAGCTTCAAAGACATCACTGTATTGTTTTCCGGCTACTTCTCTGACTATTTTGCGTGCCAGACTGTAGCCGTTTGTATGCAGGCCATTTGAATGCAGCCCTATCAAAACATTACCCGGAACAATCGAACTGCCGTCAATAACATTTTCTTTGTCAACAACACCCACAATGCACCCCACCAGGTCGTATTCACCTTTTCCGTAAAGGTCGGGCATCTCAGCAGTTTCTCCGCCGATAAGTACACACCCGTTAGCCTTGCAGGCCAGAGTAAGTCCGCTGACAATTTCTTCGAGCACCTGCGGGACAAGTTTATTCAGCCCGATATAATCGAGGAAAAATAGCGGTCTGGCCCCAAGCACCAGGATGTCATCAACGCAGTGATTTACGATGTCCTGCCCGACAGAGCCATGGACGCCGGTTTCAAAGGCGATCATCACTTTGGTGCCCACACTGTCTGTGGAGGAAACCAGAATCGGGTTTTTCATACCTGAGAGTCCGGTGAGATCGAACATTCCACCGAACTGACCGAATTTACCGACCACATGTTTGTTAAAAGTTGATGAGACCAGTTCGCCTATACGAACCTTCGCTTTATTCCAGACTGCAACATCAACTCCCGCATCAGAATAGCGTAACGGATTTGCCATAATCTTTTTCCATGAAGAGAAAGGTTTATGAAAGGGCTTCCCAAGGTGATTGTGGGGCTTAAGAATTAGATTAATATAGGTTAAGATGAGATCAGAGTCAACCTGGAATTCTCAACTTTTGTTAAATCATGACCACACACGGTACCAGAATTGCCTGTGGTTTCTTAAGGTAATACCTGAACCCTAAAAATGCTTAAGCTCTGCAACCA
>CAYLVN010000396.1:0-3546 GCA_964387115.1 uncultured Fibrobacter sp. | reverse complement strand
CCCCTCCCATGAGGAGCCGCAGGGACCGTTACCCTGTCTGCATTCTTCTTTCTCGCCTTTCCTGTAAGATCAGACCGTATAATCACCTTTTCTGAAACACTGAATGTCAGCGGTGGAAGTCCCCTGAGCACAAAATCTATCAGGGACCCATCACTACTGAGCTCAAATGATCCTGGAACTATCTCCTTAAAGTCAAGTTTTTCTTTTCCACTGAAAAACAGTATCTCCCCATACTGGTCGTTAATCCCAACACCCCAGGAGCCGCATCCAGTAAACCTTCCCCCTGGAAGAACCTTAAGATCATAAAAAGAGGTTTCATCTATTTTTTTTCTCCTCCAGCCGTTTCTTTGAGTCCATGTTATCAGGAAACTCTCTTTTCCCGAAGATACCGCTCTGAGCACGCCATTTTCTTCCCAATCAAGAACAACTGTACCGGCAACAGCCAGAGACTCTCGCGGAGCCATCGTAAAAGCATCAAGCATACAGATACCGCCGCCCCTCTCATAGCCGATACATATAAAATTTCCCTCCGGAGAGAATGCGATACTACAGGGAACTTTTCCCACTGGTGAATAAAACCTGCCCTCTTCTACCGATTCTTCGTTGTATAGGATCACTTCACCGGTGGAGAATGCAGCTGTAAGCTTTCCTGAAATGTGATAATCAAGTGCGTAAACACTACCCTTGCACCCTGACAAAAGCATATTGTTTTCACCCGTTTGGAGATCATAAACAATCACCCCTCTGCCATCGGGCAGCCCTGATGCCAGGTATTTTCCATCTGAAGAAAATTCAAGATCAGAAGCAGCCCCGGGGGACTGTTTTTTCCAGTACCACCCCCCATTCTCAACTGAAAATAAAGTGGTAAAACATTCTCCATTCACCATGTAATTTGCAGCGGCCACCGACCCCTCAGGAGACAATGCGCAGGAGTAAAGCAGACCCGGTAACTTCTCCCCGAAAATGTGATACTCTCTTAAAAGCTCTCCGCATCCTCTCCAGAGACAGATCTTTCCTTCCAAAGATCCGGTTAGAATCAGTTCTCCATCCTCCGATACAGAGACCCGAACAACCGGCCCGCTGTGCCCGGGGATATTTAACTTCAGCACCGGGTCACAAAATGCTCCGACACAGAGCAGGGTGATCAAAAGTAATAAAACTCTCCGGGCTGCCATGACAGACTCTTGTTTTGTAAAGGAAAAGACTGATTCTGATTTGTAAAAAGTGCAAAGAGTATACCGGAGTGGATAATTTCCTGAAGCGGATAAATTTTGAAAATCAATAATTATTCGGTGTAAACTTTTGATCTATTTACCATGTATTACTGTTCTCCAGAGCTCCGGGCCTCTTTCTCAACCCGCTTCTCAAGCTCCTTATATGCTCTTGTTGCTTTAAATGATGTATAATCCCTTAACTTCTGGTCAATTATTCCCTTAAGCTGCTCAGCAGAAACAGCCACCAGCACCTTTGCATGATACCGATCGTTCTTTTCCTTTCGAACCATGGATTTTACTACCTTTGAACCACTGAGCTCAAGCCTGGAAAACAGTTCCATCACCTGCTTGTACTCCCCTGTGGCCTGACCATGGAGAGCCTCCTGGTAATCTTTCTGAAGCACCTCGATCTGAGTTTTAAACTCTCTTGCGATTTCCGCACGCGCCTGCAGAACAGCCTTGTCTATGGCAATCGATTCCTCCGGTCCGCTCGATGTCCCCACAGCATGAAGAGAGTTGGCATATTTTGAATTAATCAGGCTCCTTATCTCACCTGGAACAGAATCCGCATAACCTTTTCTCACCCTTGATCCGCAGCCGCTCATGAGAAATATTATCAGCATTAAAGCTGCACACCTCAGAATCATAACCCCCCTCCAGTCATCTATATACCCGCATCAGATCAACCACATTCTTTAAATACGCTCTGGTTTCATAAAACGGCAGTTTGTCAAGAAGATGAGCATAAACGTAATCGGGATTCTTAAAACCATTAATAATCTTCACCGCACCGGAGAGCTCTTTTTTCCCGGTAAAGGCTGCTGCAACATTGCCCGGACCGGTGTTAAACCCCGCTATGGAACAGTAGAGATTGTTAAGTTCATTTGTTACATCACCGAAATGACGGCTTTTCAATAGATAAATGTAGGCACACCCCAGCTCAATATTCTTTTCGGGATTGTAAAGGAGATCCGGTGTCGGCACCCCATCCCTGCCATAAACAAACCTGAAGGCATCCCGCCCTCCGGTTTCAGGCACAAGCTGCATCAAACCATAGGCATTTCCTGATGAGCGGGCAAGCGGATTAAAGTACGATTCAGCATGAACAGTGGCCATTACATGAGAAATCGAAAGATCATATTTCTCACAATATTTATGGATAATAGAATAGTACTTCTTTGCTCTTCTGCGGAGATGATCCGAAACCAGCGGAAACTCCACAGAGATCTTTTTTCTTTCGGGTGCGACCTCTACATTCGCCTTCTCCACAATCTTACCTGCAAACTCCTCCAATGCCGAATCGCCTTCACCTCCCGGAATAGAAACCTGTCCATGAAGAATCGGCTCATTCTCCGGTAAACCCTCCGCTGGTTGCGTAGAAGTAATTATACTCTTTACAGCGTATGAAAGTCTTGCTGACAGCGAATTTAGAGCGTCTTCCTCTTTTCCTATGACATCTACCCTGACTACCCCTCTCTCAAAATCCACCACCCCGACAGACTGCATATCTTCACCGTAATGTACCCAGCACTTTCTGGATGACTCCAGAAATTCACCCCATAGTGTTTTTATATCAGACCTGAATTTCTCATATTGCTCTTTCTCACGCTCCCTGTAATTTTTAAACTCTTCTTCATTCATGATTCCATATTCCTTAAAAGCATCATTTTCATCCCGCAAATACTCCTGCAGATTCTCAAAACATAAGTCTGAATCCGTATCACTAAAACTCCACGGGGGAAAAGAGAAAACCAGGCAAAAAAACCAGTATTTAATCGGCTTCAAACTTGACCCCACATAAATTTGGATCTTTAGAAAATCAAAATAGCAAAATCAGAACCATTAATAAGAAGCACTGTTGCGCAGATTAAGTCTGGTGAAAACAGAGGCCCCGATTTAAAGAGGTACAGGGGATATGATTTCAGAAAGGCAGAAACTGGCAATAAGAAGAGAACGCTTATCATTACAGGTGTATTTTCTCTTGTCTGCGGAATAGGCTCTCTTGCATCCGGTAATTTCTGCAACTATTTTAAACTGACTTTTAAAGTCTGGATACCTGTCACAGCATGTATGTTATTAGGATAAGCTGGTAGAACTTCACCTGGTATTGCAGATTTTCCCGCAAAGCAAAACTAGGCAGCTATGGATACAGGGACTAATTCTCATCAGAATCTTCTGTTGAATCGATGGATACTAATGTGAATAAAATCACAGGAATAATTCTGGTATTTCTTTTACTGTGGGGGATTACCTCTGCAGAAGAGAAGATCTCCGAATCTTCGAAACCAGCTGAGAAAGAGAAGGAGCTGATACTGGAAAATCTGTTCAAAGG
>CAYLVN010000395.1:0-3576 GCA_964387115.1 uncultured Fibrobacter sp. | reverse complement strand
CAGATCCTGCTGAATCTTCTGCAGCTTTTCCTTTGAAGAAGAATCCTTTTCTTTCTTAAGTCCCTCAATCTCAATCTCAAGCTGCATCTGACGCCTGACCGCTTCATCGAGCTCTGTGGGGCTGCTGTCCATTTCAGTGCGCAGCTTTGCAGCAGCCTCATCGATCAGGTCTATGGCTTTATCCGGAAGAAAACGTTCGGTGATGTAGCGATCGGAAAGAACAGCCGCAGCCACAAGTGCACTATCTCTGATACGCACCCCGTGATGCACCTCGTAGCGTTCCCTCAGGCCCCTGAGTATGGAGATTGTATCCTCAACTGAGGGCTGGTTAATAAGGACAGTCTGGAAACGGCGCTCCAGTGCCTTGTCTTTTTCGATATATTTGCGGTACTCATCGAGAGTTGTGGCCCCGATAGCGTGAAGTTCGCCCCTGGCAAGCATCGGTTTGAGCATGTTGCCTGCATCCATTGAACCCTCTGCAGCCCCGGCACCTACCACCGTGTGCAGTTCATCGATAAAGAGAATGATATTACCGCTTTCGACCACCTCTTTAAGGACCGCCTTGAGCCTCTCTTCGAACTCACCTCTGAACTTGGCGCCTGCGACCAGGGCTCCCATGTCAAGAGATACAACCTCCTTGTTTTTCAGCCCCTCTGGAACATCACCCCGCATTATCCGCAGTGCCAGACCCTCGGCAATTGCGGTTTTTCCTACACCCGGATCCCCGATAAGCACGGGGTTGTTTTTTGTTCTTCTGGAGAGAATCTGAATAACCCTTCTTATCTCCTCATCACGGCCGATGACCGGATCAAGCTTGCCCTGAGCGGCCATTTCGGTGAGGTTGCGCGCATATTTCTGAAGAGCCCCGAAAGTGCTCTCAGGATCCTGCGAAGTCACCCGCTGCTTTCCCCGAAGATCCTTAAGCACGTTAAGGACAGATGAAAGGCTTATCCCAAGCTCAGATGCAAGTGACCTGCAGTCGGGATCCTTCTCCAGGGCAGCGATAAACAGATGTTCAACGCTGGTGTACTCATCTTTCATCTGTGAAGTTTTGTGTACGGCCTCATTCAGTACAGATGAAAGGGCACGGGACATGTATGTCTGGACACCCTGACCGGTAACAGCCGGTGTTTTACGCAGTCTTTCCATGACGGCAGAATCAGCCTTTGATGGCTCCACATTCAATTTTGTTAAAATTGAGGGCACAAGACCATCCTCCTGCCTTATGAGAGCAAGCACGAGGTGGAGAGGGAGTATCTCCTGATGATTCATCTCTACAGCAAGCGAGTTTGCCGTGTTGAGCGCTTCCTGGGACTTTCTGGTGAATTTTTCTATGTTCATGGTGCTCCTTTTTTGAGTGCCTTTAACTAAGCAAGAGCCGTGCCGAATGTGAAACCGGCATTAGTAAGGCTCTTAGGAGAGTAAATCGTTCAATTATGGAAAGGAGAATGTTTGTAATTGAAACAAAAGGGCAAGTTATACCCATGAAAAATCACACAGAAGAGGAGCTGTTAATATTAGAAATCACTTCTCGTAATCTCTCCTGGCAGTCCCCCCGGCAAACCCGGGTGATAAACCAGCTTTGTAATACCTGACGTATGCACCCGGATCAGGGCGAATTGCGCTTATCCCTTGAGCATAAAGGTTTTCACAAATCGCAGATGTACCACCGGTATGGTGCACCTGCGATTTGTTCAACCCTTTCTGCTACAAGGTCTAAACGATCTTCGTCCCTTCCCGGATGCATAAGTTAGGTAATAATCATTTGCTCTCTTTCCGGGGTTAGTATATTTTTCTTATCCGGCCCTGAAGGTGAAGTCCTGAGAGCTGGAAGGCTTTAAGCCAAATATATGGATACTCAGTTACCATTTACTATTCATCCCCAGCCTACAGAAACCACGTGCGGCCCGACCTGCCTTCATGCCATCTATAATTATTACAATGATATCTACCCTCTGGACAAATTGATAAATGAGATACCGTCGCTTGAAGATGGTGGTACTCTGGATGTGCTTCTGGCATGTCATGCGCTTCGCCGTGGTTACAAGACAACAATCTATACCTACAATCTTCAGATGTTTGATCCCACATGGTTTAAAGACGGCATAGAAGTTGATTTGATCGGGAAACTGAGAAAGCAGCTTTTATGTAAATCCGATCACCGGCTTCGTGTAGCCACTGAAGGGTACATAGAATATATCAGGCTGGGTGGAGAGTTGAGGTACCGGGACCTCAGTCCTGCTTTGATCAGAAAATACCTCAACCGTGGCGTACCGATTCTTACCGGTCTAAGTGCCACCTATCTCCATGGCAGTGCCAGAGAGGACATCAGAGGGGAATTCGATGATATCTGTGGATCACCGTCTGGACACTTCGTTGTGCTCTATGGTTACAAAAAAGAGGAAAAAATTGTTTATGTGGCCGAACCGTTTCACCCTAACCCGTTCTCCGATGACTGTTATTGTCAGATAAAGATCGATCGGGTGATCTGTTCTGTTTTACTGGGCATTTTAACATACGATGCAAACATTTTAATTATCGAAAGGCCTCAGGCAAAAGATGCCAAACCTTATAGTAGTCAATAATCCCAAAGATTGGACATTCGCAATTCCCGGAGTCGAACTCGTATCTGCACGTTCATATTTGACAGGCGAGACCTACGGCCAGATGCGCCAGGCGCGCGTATTTAACTTCTGCAAATCTTACCGTTACCAGAGCATGGGTTATTATGTGTCACTTCTGGCCTCGGCCAGAGGGCATAAGCCACTGCCAAACATCTCCACAATTCAGGATCTTAAATCACAGACTCTGATCCGTTTTGTAGATGATGACCTCGATGAGCTCATACAGAAGACTCTTGCTCCCATTAAAGCCAATACTTATAACCTCAGTATCTATTTTGGCAGGAATATCTCTAAATGCTATGATAAACTTGCACTGCAGCTCTATAACCTCTTCCCTGCACCTCTTCTCAAAGCGGAATTCGTGCGCAATAAACAGGTGTGGCATCTGCAAAATATCGATCCTGTTTCCACAGGCGAAATTCCCCCGGAGCATCATCAGTTCCTGGTCGAGGTTGCAACCTGGCATTTTACAGGCAGGGGAGTAAGCACCGTAAAACGCAAAGCCCAGCGGTATGATCTTGCTATCCTGTGGGATCCCAAAGAGGAAGAGGGGCCATCAAATGAGAAAGCGATTAAAAAATTCATATCTGCAGGTGAATCCCTGGGTCTTCATTCAGAGCTGATAAGCAGAGATGACTTTGGAAGCCTGGCAGAATTTGATGCGCTGTTTATCAGAGAAACTACCAATGTAAATCATCATACTTACCGTTTTGCAAGGAGAGCGACAGCTGAGGGTCTGGTGGTGGTTGATGATCCTGAGTCGATTCTCAAGTGTTCAAATAAGGTTTACCTTGCAGAACTGCTTGATCACCACAATGTTCCAACTCCGCGCACAAGCATTGTTCATAAGGAAACTATGGAGATGGTTCTTAAGGAGATCGGGGTCCCTTGTGTTCTCAAGCAGCCCGACAGTGCCTTTTCCCAGGGAGTGCTGAAAGTTGACACTGAAGAA
>CAYLVN010000394.1:1800-3586 GCA_964387115.1 uncultured Fibrobacter sp. | reverse complement strand
CCGGAACCGATACATGCAGGTGGACTTCGCTACCACGGGATGTCGCCTCTGGTAAGCAAGGCGGCAAAAGATGGACTGATCAGCCCCAGGGCAGTACATCAGCTGGAATGTTATAAAGCCGCGATCCAGTGGGCCCGTACTGAAGGCGGAATAATTGCGCCTGAGAGCAGTCATGCAGTTGCGGCTACTATTCAGGAAGCAATAAAGGCCAGAGAGGAAGGAAAGGAAAAGGTGATCCTTATGAACCTTTCAGGACACGGCCACCTGGATTTTGCCGGGTATTCCAAATTCTTTGCCGGCCAGCTCTTTGACCATACTCATCCACAGGAAGCCATTGAAAAAGCGGAAAAAGAATTGGCAGCTTTCCCGGAAGCCTGAGGATAAACATTGGGGAAAATAAAAGCGCCTGTACGGCTTTGCCGGACAGGCGCTTGTTTTCGAGCTGATTTCCTTTGAATTACTCTTCAGTTTCCTCTTCAGAGGCGTGGGGTTGAAGACGCTCTGTTTCGGCAACATACTCTGCTGTTTTGTCCTGTTTGGATCTCAGGTATTCCACAATTTCCATTGTATGGGTTTCCTCAAGAACGATACGGGTCTGACGTGAAATCCTGGCTTTGTAATCCCATGACTTCAGCACGCTGTCATTGACCTCAAAGGCATCTGCTGCAGAAACAAATTTCACCTCATCGGCTCTGAGCCCGTAGCAAACATCTTCATCCAGGCAAGAGTAATCTGCGCAGTAACGAATGTGCAGTCTCTTGACATCCGCGGTTTTGTTGATACGGAAGAATCCGGTTATCAGAAGCTTATCTTTAAAATCGGCATTGGTTCCTGCATATTTGGTTATAAACAGCAGGTATCTAAGTTTGGATTTGACAAATGAACTTCGTATTTTGCTTTTGGCGCATCCATACAGTCCATATGTACCGGTTTCATAATTGGGTTCCGGGAGAATTTCAGAAGGCAGTTCTTCGGGAATCTCTCTGATGGGGAGTTCCGATACCGGGTCGCTTGAATAAAATACGACCATGCCTTTATTGGAAGCCCGGTAATCCTGCCACGGGACACTTTCTGCTGGTATTCTCATGACATTCCCTTCAGTCATGTTTAACTCCTTACCGGTGATAAATGAAAAAATTAAAGCCCGCATTTAGTACGGGCTTAATGATAACAAAAATGTATAAAGAGAAGATAACACTCGGGCATGGAGGAGTCAAGGGAAAGGATGATGTTCAGGGTGCAATGGAGAAAAGATGCAATAGAACAATTTACAACAGCATCATTGCATCACCGTAACTGTAAAACCGGTAATTTTCAGAGACAGCATTATTGTAAGCGTTAAGAACATGTTTTGTGTCTGCAAAGGAACAGACAAGCATCAGAAGTGTCGATTTGGGCAGATGAAAATTGGTGATGAGTCCGTCAACAGTTTTAAATCTGTAAGAGGGCAGGATAAGAAGCTCTGTTTTTCCGCTGGAAGGTTGAAGCGTACCAGAGGCGGAGCAATGTTCAAGCACTCTGACAACAGTTGTTCCTACAGCTATCACTCTTCCCCCGTCACTTTTTGTCCTGAGAATCTCCCCGGATGTCTGTTCTGATAAAGTGTAACTCTCCTGATGCATCGGGTGTTCATGGGGATCGGATACCTTCACCGGCCTGAAAGTGCCGATGCCTGTATGAAGAGTGACATAGGAGAAGTCTATGCCTGAATTGTGCAGCTTCTTCAGGAGACTCTCTGTAAAGTGAAGTCCGGCAGTTGGAGCCGCTATTGCACCGGGTTTGCTTG
>CAYLVN010000394.1:0-1700 GCA_964387115.1 uncultured Fibrobacter sp. | reverse complement strand
CTCTCTGTAAAGTGAAGTCCGGCAGTTGGAGCCGCTATTGCACCGGGTTTGCTTGCGTATACAGTTTGATATCTCTCCCGATCGCTGCTCTCGTCTTCACGTGAAATATAATGGGGTAGAGGAATGTGCCCGTATTTTTCCAGAACCTTTTGAAGAGTCATCGTTTTGTCGGCGCACCTCAGGGTTACTATCCGATCGCCTCCCGGGAGCACCTGCCCTATATATAGACTTATTTCCTGACTACTTACAATTTGTGCAGAGGACCCCTGCTTAAGCCGTCTTCCGGGATTTACAATTGCTTTCCAGGTCAGATCGTCGATTTTTTCCGTAAACAGAAATTCCACATTGGCACCTGTACTTTTGACTGCATGTACTCTGGCAGGGATCACCTTTGTGTCATTGAATACAAGGCGGTCGCCTTTTCTGAGAAAAGAGGGGAGATCTTCAAAAACATGGTGGGAAATACCGCCGCTTATGCGGTCCAGAAAAAGAAGACGGCTGCTGTCGCGTTTCTGCAGAGGTCTTTGTGCAATCAGGTTTTCAGGAAGATAGTAATCGAAATCTTCGGTGCGCATCAATACTTAAACTCTATACTGATCATCCATCAGTTCCTGCCATGGATGACATGTCCGGTTGAAATGTGAATATCTGCAGGAGAGATCCTGGTTCTCTCCTGCATAGTGACTCAGACCCCTTAGTTTTTCAGCAGAGGTATTCCGACTCAGGATGATGTACAAAGATCGCCAGAGTTGAGTGCTCCGGATCCATCTGAAAGCCTGGTGTCAATTGAATTCCGAGTCTTTCTTCTATTCCCATCAAGTCAAACAGTTTGTTTTGTTCCTCAAGGGAGGGCAGTCCGGGATATCCGAAACTGTAGCGCTTTCCAATATTGCTTTCCAGACCGAGCCCACGCCTCATCTCTACAGTAATTCTTGATGCCAGGTCCTCAACTATCATACTTCCAAGCGCATGCAGAAAATATCCGTAGCTGTATTTTTCCTCTTTCTGAAAGTATTCCCTGCAGCGGTCACCCAGTTTCTTTCCAATGGTTACAATCTGTAAGCCTATTACATCTCCATCAGGGTTGAAGTAATCAGCTATCGACCTGCAGCCTTTGCGCGGCATTCTGGGGAAATTGAAAGCTGCAAGTTCAGTATGAAAATCATCCTGGTCAAGAATGATCACTTTCTGTCCCTCTGTGATAACCGGGAAAAAGCCGTAGAAACCGCGCGGGTCAAGAAGACCCGAACTGAGAATTTCTCTTCTGATATTTTCAAAGGCTGGTTCAAACTGGTTCTTGACAGCCTCCGAATAGGCACCTTCCTCAAGTTTACCACCGCCCCATGCGGCTTTAAAAAGACGATCTTTCTTAAGAGAGTCTATAAGTATAGCCGGGTCCCAGGCAAGTATATCGCTTGTCCCCCAGAAAGGGGGTTCAAGATGAGGGCCGTACTCAAGGGCTTTTTCAGGTTGACCGCAATCAGGAACCCCGGCTACTTTTTCCCCGGCTTTTGTTTTGTCCTCAGTACCTGATTTACTTGTGCTGCTCAGCGACTCTAAGATTTTTGATGCTCCGAAGGCATCTTTTGCATAATAAATCCCCCCGGTATAGGTGCTGCCATCTTCCAGAACGGCAATACGTTCAGCAAATTCCCGGTTTACAGCTGCCCCGCCTATAAGAATAGGAATAGAAATTCCCT
>CAYLVN010000393.1:0-3608 GCA_964387115.1 uncultured Fibrobacter sp. | reverse complement strand
TGTGTGCAACATCAACCCATGCCCTTGATGCTGCTTTCCAGTTGAGATTATGCAGCCAGGGAATAAACAGCGCGACCAGGATAAAAGGGAAAATACCGGGATTGTAAAGAGGAGTTATAGAGCGGCTGAAACTGGTCCCCAGAATATCACTCCAGCCTATCGACCAGGATTTTAATATGGGGGTAAGGCCGAAAACCTCCACACGGCTCACCAGAAGCAGAAGACCGATTACGATGTAAGGTGTCCAAGCCTTTACGGGACTGATTTTCCGCTCGATCCCCAGATGGTGTTCTCCGGCTTTAAGTACCCCTTCCCATTCCGGGGGCCATTTATCGTGAGATGGGAAATCCCATTTACCGACAGAGGGCAGAAGCCTAAACTTTACTAAAAGGATAAAAATCACCATTCCTATAAGTGAACCGAGTAATGTTGGAAGTTCCGGACCGATAAAGTAGGCTATAAGTGCCTGTGGAAGTGTAAAAAGAACTCCAGCCAGCAAAGCAACCGGCCAGATCTTTAATCCCTGCCTGAAAGTACCCCCGCCCATTTTGACCATTACCATTATTATGAACAGCGGTACAAGGGAGCCGCCGATAAAATTGAAAATGCCGGCAACAGCACCTACATTATCAACAAAATCGCCAAAGCTTAGAACAGATCCATCGACTGTAAGGGGCCATGGAGCCAGTGTCCTGATCGCCTCAAATCCACCCCAGATCGGTACTCCCACGGCTCCGAATACTACAGGAGCACTGTCTGCCAGAAGAGTCACAACCGCGGCAATAAGCGGCGGGAAACCCATCCCCACCAGAAGTGGAGCCGCAACCGCAGCAGGTGTTCCAAACCCGGCTGCACCCTCAAAAAAACAAACCATAAACCAGGAAATAATCAGCACCTGGATACGACGGTCGGTACTGATATGCGTCATTGACTCTGAAATTCCGGCAATACCCCCACTGCGGGTCATGAGCTGAAGAATCAGCAAAGCACCGAATACAATTATTAAAATGTCGATAGCGTTAATTATTCCGGAAATGAAAGCAGCCCCTATCCACACCAGCGGCATCTCCCAGGCCAGAGCCGCAACTATAACCGCTACACCCCACCCCACCGGCATAGCCCTGGCCGAAGGCCACATAAACCCCAGCATTAGAATTCCAATAACCAGAATAGGCAGTAATGCAAGTATGGCAAGCATTCAAGACCTTTCAAATGTATATAAGTTTTCAGGTTCAAAAAGATGTGTGCAAATTATAATCCAAATATAAAAGGAACCCGCAGATCACAAAAGGTTTCGCTTATTTACGCCATGTTGAAAATTGCACATCCATCATGCCCCCCGGGTTGTTTTTTCGTTCATCGGTTGAAAATCACAAGTCGCAAGCTGGAAAAAAGCCCGTCTAATAATTAGGCAATGGAATTGCATAAATGATATATTTGGTAATTTAACCTGAAAATCGCAGTTGGATGAGGCGAAAAAGTGATTCCAGATGCACTGGTGTCATAATGAAAAAGAATCCAGAAATCAGAGATGAAAATCAAGCTGCCATACCTGTTTAGAACCGGTTTATTAATTGTTCTTCTTGGATTCCCGATCTACTCTGAACCAGCCAATTTCGTATTCTCTTTTTTCCCGGAAGCAAACTTCGATGCCAGTATAAAGAGTCTGCTTCTGCAGAAAAATCAGGTGTTCAAGGAGAGATATTTCATAGAACTGGGTTTGGGAGTTGATTTCGCACTTTTTTCAATTAACGATCGACTTTTCCACAAATGGGAATATCATCAGTTGACCGGCATGGGAAGGCAGGATGGAGTGATAATATTCGATCCCAGAGATGCCTCTTATCACGCTACCGCCTGGTTTGAATACAGGCTTGATAATTTTGATATCCAGGCCGGTCTTGAACACCCCTGCTATCATGAAATTGATCGACATAACAAACCACCAGCCTATTGGAACAAAATTTTTGCAGGAATTCAGTCTAAAAGACCCTTCCATCACCCCGGAAATCTAAATCTCCAATCCTTTAACGACCGGCTCTCCTGGCAGGCCCGATGGGGATATTTTGTCGGTAACAACCCTGAGAAGAACAACTCAATCTGCGCCGAGTCAATAACCTATACAAACGAGCTGACTCTGGCCTTCAATTACACCGCCTACGTATGGAAAAACATGGCAATCATGGTCAGCGGGCAGTCACTTCTGGGTGGGATGAAAGATGGGGCCTACTGGTCACAGGTGTTTGGTGCATCTGTGGAACTGCACCGCAAGAAATTTACCGGTGATTTTTTTATCAACTACAACCTTGACGATGTAATGTGGATGCTGAGCAGAGACAGGCTTCTTGAGGTAGGGATCAGAATAAGAAAATAGAGATAGAGGTTCAGCGTTCAACGTTCAACGGTTCAAAGGTTCAGAGGTTCAGAGGTTCACGTGGCCCATGCGGTATAGGGGCTTCATTCCTGGCGAACGTTGAACCCTGAACCCTGAATGACCTTGGTTTTTCAGATCTTTCTGATTAATTCACAGTTACAGATTCTAAGCTCCGGAAGCCCATCTTTATCTTTAAGAAAATCTCCTTCAGGGCCAATACCAAGAAGGATATCATTTGTCCCCAGGAATTTTCCTTCGAAGTTTACATTTTTTAATTGTGACTGCAATTTTTCGTAAAGTTTATTATGAAGGGCATAATCAACGACTCCACTGGCTAAAGCCTGCGAGAGATCAATTGGCGTGCAAAGCTGACCGCTCTGGTTTGCCACCCATTCATCTGTGCCATTGAAGTAGCCCCTGAGCATGATATAGTTGTGGTTCTCCCTCAGCACCGGATAACCATCAGGACCAATAGTCAATTTATGCGATATATACCTGCTCATGTCAACCGATGGCTCCAGCTTGGTGCTTCCGGTCATGTAAATAGCTCTCATGTACACGGTGGGGATACCGGCGCTGTTTAACTCTTGAGCGATGGCAAACTCCTCAAAGGGGCTGTTGTAGCCGTACTCTTCCAGTTCTGAAGCAATTGGCCCGGAGAGGTCAATATCAGGCAGTTCTCCTATATTTGAAGTTTTCCAGACAATATGTATGTGATCTTTTGTAACTGTGTAGTATACATCATTTTCATTTGAGAGCTTCCACGCATGAGTCTTTCGCCATCTCTCAGGAAGGAAATAGTCGAAAAGCCTGCCGTTTCTTCCAACAACCCAAAGCTGCCCGCTGGTGCTTTCAACTCGTCCGTGCACGTATGGAACACCCATGATCTCCACCGCAGAGAGGTGGGAAGGCAACTCTGTTTCAGTAAAGCGATCTCTTTGATCATCAAGGTATGAAAGACGTCTCCACTTGCTCACAAGCTCCTCATGTGGATCGGTCCGCAGAAGAAGCTCGTAGTCAATAATTGAATAGCATCCCTGATCTATAAGCGCATGGACCATTTCTGAGCGAAGCCTTCTGGTGTCCGGCTCTGTGTCAGCTACGATATTGTTGATTTTTGTTATCTCACTATCCCTGATAATTATATGCACCGGCTTCATGTCCGCAACGGCGTAACCCTTTAACTCAAGATCCCGGGTTGCTTTACCTGTAACAGGGGCCAGAGATTCTTTGA
>CAYLVN010000392.1:2168-3610 GCA_964387115.1 uncultured Fibrobacter sp. | reverse complement strand
GGATTTTATCCAGGGATTTTAAAACCATGACTTTATGGTAGTTTTTGATCAGTCCGCCACGAAGCGATCTGGCCCGGTGGTGAGTACGCGCTTTTTCCTCGGTAAATATAAATTTCATTCAGGTTGTTAACCTGTCGGGAGGGATTGATTTCATAAAAACGTATCTGTTGTTCATATCGTGCATTTATTTTGTTGCAATGACTCTTATGTCTCTGAATTTTTTATGTGTTTTTGGCTTGTGTGTTACAGTTACTCTGGAAAATCCGATACTCAATAATTCTCTCTTTAATTCCCGGGCATCCCAGACATAGCGATGTGTTTCGTACTCCAGCCTGTCCGTCTGATTGCCATAAAACTGGCTTCTGGCATTTTTTCTGTATTTTTTCTGGAAATGGAAAAGCATCAGCACACATCGAAGCAGATCAGGGGTTTCGATTATCAGTGATGCGCCTTTTTTTAAAATTGTGTACCAGTTTTTTAGCGCATCCTGAGCTTCCCATTTTACAAAATGTTCCAATACATGGGATAAAAAAATTTCATCAACAGACTCTGGCTCAAGAACAAGATTTCTGATATCACAGTAAACATCTGCAACACAGAAACTGCGTGAACCATCCTTTATCTCCGGATTTGAAGGATAAAGGTCGATATTAATAAAATCAGGGTACTTTACACCGCCACAGCCCAGGTGTAGTTTAACTTCTTTGATCGCGTTCTGATTGATAAATTCTTTAACAGTGGGGTTGTTAACCATTTTCTCCTCATTATTATAAAAAATAAATATAAATTGCAGAACAGGATTACAGTAAAAAAGACTTCTGTAGTTGTAATGCTGCAGAAGGACAGATATCCGGGTAGCTGGACTGGCTCTTGTATGGTGAATACATAATGTCTGTTGTGAAGCTTGTGGGAGTGTGGTTAATCCTGAGAGTGATATATTTTAATATCAACAGATAAAACAAAATGAATTACTTTCATTACCCGTTGTTTCCCATTATTTTTTATCTTATTCATAAGGTTACTAATGTATAATTTTAAAATATCGAGCATATAACCACACTGACGGCTCAATCATTAAGTAAATTGATTCAGATGTCGATTGTAGTTATTTATGTTGATCGATTACTCAGACAAGGCATAGAATGAGTTCCTTTTATTTAACAGGAGGAAAGATGAAGCGTTTAATGTTACTGATGCTCTGTGGTATCATTTCTCTGGCCGGGTGCGGGAAGAAAAGTGCTAACAGTGATAAACTTGTCATAGGTTTATCAATTGGAGACCTTAAAGAAGAACGTTGGCAGCGTGATCGTAAGATGTTTGAAGATGAGGCCAAAAGGCTGGGAGTAGAGGTGATTGTTCAGGATGCTTCCGGAGATCCCAATACTCAGATTCAGCAATGCGAGAATATGCTGGTGCGTGGGGCGAAAGTTCTGGTTGTTGTG
>CAYLVN010000392.1:0-2149 GCA_964387115.1 uncultured Fibrobacter sp. | reverse complement strand
AAAAACGCTGATGCTGCGGCACCTATTGTTGAAAAGGCTCACAAAAAAGGGGTCAAGGTCATCTGCTATGACCGGCTCATTTCCAATGCCGAGCCTGACCTTTATTTGTCGTTTGATAATGTCAGAGTAGGTGAAATACAGGCCAGGGAAATTTTAAAGGTTATTCCAGAAGGAAACTATCTCAAGCTCAACGGGGATCCCGGTGACAAGAACGCCGCCATGGTCGATCAGGGTCACATGAATGTTCTCAAGGAAGCTATCGATGCCGGAAAGATTAAGCTTGTGGTTAATCAGGCCTGTGATAAGTGGCAGGGAAGCGAAGCAAAGAGGATCACCGAAGATGCTCTTACCAAGTATACAATAAACGCTATTGTGGCATCAAATGACGGAACTGCCGCGGGTGCGATCGCAGCGCTTGAAGCCAAGAAAATGGCCGGAAAGGTTCCGATTTCAGGTCAGGACGCAGATCTTCTTAATTGTCAGTATATAGTCAACGGGACTCAGACTGTGACAGTCTACAAACCGATCAAAAAGCTGGCTGAGTTCGCTGCAAATGCGGCAGTGGCGATGGCCAGGAGCGAAGAGGTTCAGGGAATAAATTCAAAAGTTAATAACGGCAAGGTTGATGTTCCTACTGTGTTTCTCGAACCGGTTCCTGTTACAAAGGAAAATATGGATGAGACCGTTATTGCTGATGGTTATCACTCAAGAGATCTCGTATACAAACAGTAAATCTTTGATCTGAAGTATCTGGTCCGGTTATCCTGAATACTTCAGGATAACCAGTTTCTAATAAAGGAAATAAAAAACTTCAATGGCTTTGCTTTCCATTAAAAACCTGACCATCGAATTTCCCGGAGTACGGGCACTCGATAATGTATCAGTAGATTTCCATAGTGGCGAAATTCACGCTCTGTTGGGTGAAAACGGCGCCGGGAAGTCAACCCTGATCAAAGTAGTCGCCGGGGTGTGGCCCTGTAATATGTATACAGGGCAGATGTTAATTGATGATAAAGAGGTGAGGTTTCATTCTGTAAAAGACAGTTCTGATGCTTCGGTACAGGTTATTTATCAGGAGCTGTCTCTTGCCAATAACCTTACTGTTGCAGAAAACATTTTTCTTGGATATGAGCCGCGTGTTAATGGTCTTATAGATTTTGTGACCATGCACAAAAGGTCATTAGAGATCCTTAAGAAGCTGGGTTCCACCATTCCCCCGGATGCTGTTACAGGTGATCTCACTATCGGGGAACAGCAGATGGTTGAGATCGCAAAGGCTCTTTCCAGAAAAGCAAGACTGTTAATTTTTGATGAGCCTACTGCGGCTTTACCTGAAAGTGATGTGCAGAGGCTTTTCACACTCATTAAGTCGCTGAAGGCGCAGGGGCTCGGGATAATCTATATATCTCATAAGTTAAATGAGATAAAAGTGCTGGCCGATAAAGTAACAGTTATGCGAAACGGTTGTGTGGTCAGTCAGTACAATAATAGCGATTTCGATATGGCGGTTGTAGTCCATGATATGATCGGACGTACACTGGACAAGGTATTTCCTGTTCAGAAGCCCTTTGGTGACAAGGTAGTTCTCCGGCTTGAAAATGTATCTCTGATGAAGCGCGGCAAAAAGATCATAAACGATATTTCTCTTGAGTGTAGAGAGGGTGAAGTGCTGGGCATTGCGGGGCTTCTTGGTGCTGGTCGCACTGCTTTATTCAGTTATGTATATGGCGTATTCAGCGGTGATCATTCGGGGAAAATAATCTTTGAGGGTAATGAATATGAACCCAAAAATCCTGCTGATTCCATATCAAAGGGTATAGTTCTTGTTACCGAAGATCGTAAGAAATACGGAGCGCTTTCTACCGGCAGTGTCAGAGATAACATGATTATCTCATCTATAAATCAGTTCACCCGTTTTGGAATCATAAATGAGTCGCGTTCTCTTAAGGAATGCAACAGATACTTTGACCGAATAAGAATAAAATCGCCATCGCTTTCCTTCTGCGTTTCAAATCTTTCCGGTGGAAATCAACAAAAAGTAATCCTTTCACGCTTTCTTATGGTAAAGCCGAAACTGATTCTTCTTGATGATCCTACCAGGGGAATCGATGTAGGGGCAAAGCAGGAGATTTATGCACTGATACATCAG
>CAYLVN010000391.1:0-3611 GCA_964387115.1 uncultured Fibrobacter sp. | reverse complement strand
GTAATTCTCACCGAAAGTGACCGATCATTCTCAAGCAAAATGACCGGTAATTCTCATCCAAAATGACCGATGTTTATCAGGCAAAATGACCGATTTTGCATCGGTATCTACAGAAGGCGTTAACTATTTCACATATTCCGTCTTTTTCAGCAAGAGAAAGGATGCGGAATGTGTAGAGAAAGGACGCCTATGCGCAAGATTCGTATTGATGACCGGAAAGACGTGGCTTACGTTTCAGATCCGGCCTTGTTTTTGAGTCCCCACTTCAGACCTATGAACGCATTCCGAAAAAATACCCATTGACGTTAAACGTTATGCTCTATATATTCGTAATATGATTAGGACTTTTAAAGATAAAGAATCCGAAAAGATATATTTCCGGGAGTATTCAAAAATACTTCCTTCAGATATTCAACAAATTGCACTGAGAAAATTGAGAATGATAAGCCGTTCGGTGAATTTAAATGACTTAAGAGTTCCACCTGCAAACAGGTTGGAAAAACTGAGGGGTAAAAGAGAAGGCCAGTATTCAATACGCATTAATGAACAATGGAGAATATGTTTTGAATGGCATGGAAGTGATGCGTTTGAAGTAGAGATAGTCGATTATCACAAAGGATAGGTTATGAACAACAAGAAATTATTACCTGTTCATCCTGGAGAGATCCTGCTGCATGAGTTTATCGAACCGAATGGATTAACCCAGAACAAGTTAGCTCAGGCATTACATGTTCCCGCACGGAGAATAAATGAGATAGTACTTGGGAAGAGAAGCATTACGGCAGATACTGCCTTGAGACTAAGCAGGTATTTTAATAATTCACCACAATTCTGGTTAGGTCTTCAGATGGATTTTGATTTAGATATTGCAGAGGAGAAGATCGAAACTCAAGTTAAAATGGAGATCAAACCTCTGATAGCAGTGCGGGTTTGAATCTCTGTTTACCAGGCATTGGGTGCGCCGGATTTCATACCGCGGAAATGTGGTAAAGGTAACCTGGATGACTGATCCGGAGGGACTTGACGTTTACAAAGAGCACAAATTCAGACAATGGGATCTCTCCAGGATAAGACGAATCTGGCGAAAAATTATTAACAAGTGGAACCAAAGACATCAGCTAATTTACACCAGGCAAAGGGGAACGTAGCCGTATTCCAGAGATCTCTTTATACAGCCGGGCTATTTGTTTTTACCAATAATCACCAGAGGTTGCGTCCGGTTAAGTTCATCTTTTCGCAAAACTACCCGACTTGTAACTCCAATGTGTCCACCAGCCAGGGATACCCGGCGCCCTGTGATATCAAAAATCGCGGTTGGGTGGTTGTTTTTCTGTAGTTGCATTTTTTGATGTGTGATATTGGAGACACCTGTCATCTGGTCGGTTGGTTCAAAAATTATTCTGCGATAACTGGTTAGTGCGGGTGACCCGTTATCTGTCACCTCACATACTAAATGAAAATTCATTCCTGCTGAACCGGAAGGAACGCTGACTGAAGCTCTGGCTGAACTGGCATCAGCAATAGTAACCGGCTGCTTCCACGTACCGGCACAAGGCATAAACCACCATTTGAAGGACAGTGTATTACCGTCAGGATCATACGATCCCGCAGCATCTATTGTCATGATAGTACCCTGTAAAGGCTTGACAGTCAAAACCGAACAGGTGCTGTCATTATTAACAACCAATATCGGGTTTCTGTTTCCCCTTCCGTCTTTTGCCCAATCCATCCGGGCAGCGAAATTATTGAAACTGGCATTGTAGAAATAGTTGACATGTTTATAACAGGTGTCATATGCAGGGGTGCCCTTGTAATTTACGTATGCGTACGTTGAGCCGTCCTGGGTTTTCATCCATTGTGCATAGCCGCCCCAGCTCCCATGCGTGGGTTCATCAGGATCGCTTAACCCCGGAGCCATCAGATACATGTACGAAGGTGTATCACCTTCAACACCCCAGCGGTATTTGGGATACATGGCACCCAGATTACCATGTCCCTGGATGTTAGAAGCATATTCTGACCATCTATTGACACCGGTGGAATTCTGGTGAAGCCACGCACACTCATCCCAGATAAAAAGAAGGTCTTTTTCAAACTCTCTGCGCATCCAATGGTGGGAACTGCTGGAGTAATCCGGTGTTATTCCAGTTGCCACCCAGGGTTTGTCCTGATCGGTTATGGTGTAGATACGCAATTTATGGAGAAAAGTTTTAAGCTCATCGTTTGTCCGTTCCTTCTGGACACGCCAGATGGCCTGTGCTACAGTATTTCCTCCACCCCACACTGCTATATGAATTGGACGTTCATCAGCTTCATCGGCCAGTCTGATTATCTGGTCACTTCCAGCGGAATTATTATTATCGCCAAGGGCTCTATAACCCATTCTGGAACTGCCAAGCATGGTACGTGAACGTAAATAATCGGCACTGGGCCAATACCCGAACGTCTGTCTGGATTCGTCCGGGAGAAAATCCTTCTGATCTGAGCGCTTCATCAGGTTGGGCAGATCTTTTTCGTAAGCGTCTATGGTAACCATGATGCTGTCTTTCCATCCGGGGGGATAATTACCGGTATTCCAGCCAGTTCCAGCACAAATAGCTTCAATTTCAAAAAGGTCTGCACTGGAAAAAAGACGGATCAACGACTCCCGGTCATCGGGTTCTATATCGTTTGGGCCTATATCTGTCAGGACGACAAGGCGCGGTTTAAGCTCACCGGCATGCAGAGAAAATGCAGAAGAAAACAAGAGTAATCCAAACAGAAAAGTCTGAACTAAACAAGGAAAACCGTAGTGTTTTTTGTGCACAGAAGTCATCATTGATACTGCCTTTAGGTTGTTGGTCAATCTGCTATTATGTCTTATTAAATGCAAATTGTAGAAAATTCCAGACCTCTTTAGAAATAAAAAAATCTGCATCATTTAACATATGTGCAGCCCCAGTTTCTTCTGAAATATATCTGATAATCTCTTCAGATTTTAAACGGGGTAATTCAGGCTTAAAATAAAAAGCCCCGGTGCATTACACAATTTTCCTGCTGCTGTACACAAGCTGTAAACGGAAAAAAGATCACCTGATTACAAAAAAGCTATCTTCATTTTGTTGGCTTTCTTATATTAAGCAGGTATTGGGTACAGACTCTAAATTATTCCGGGGGGTGGAGAAGGTGGCTATTTTTAAACGTCTGATGCAAATTTCATTATTTGTAGCTTTACCTGCTTTTCAGATTTTTGCTGCACCGGATCCAAATTTTCATATTTATCTATTGTTTGGACAGTCTAATATGGCCGGTGGCGCTGCGGGTCAGTATGATGGAGAAGGAACAAAAGGTGTTGATGATTATTGCGATACAACACCACGAGTTCAGGTTCTTGCATGGGGTGACTGCAACCGGACCCCTTATCCCTGTCCAAATAGAGTACTCAATAGAACATACGATCAATGGTACACAGCATTTCCACCCTATCATAATTGTCATGAAGGGATCGGTCCGGCAGATGCGTTCGGAAAGACACTGCTTGATTCAATCCGGGCTGATATAAAAATCGGTTTTGTTCCCTGTGCATTATCAGGCCAGAAACTGGAAGTATTCATGAAAGGAAAAAACGCTGC
>CAYLVN010000390.1:394-3618 GCA_964387115.1 uncultured Fibrobacter sp. | reverse complement strand
CAAGCAGTGCCCTGAACTCCTCGACCGCCTTGCTGAACTCTTTATTGTATGCAAACGCGTCCGCGTACTTGGCCTTGAGAGTGAGATTGTCCGGATCCTTCTCTACAGCTTTTTTCAGATAATCCTTGGCATCATCCATGTAGTTCAGTTCGAAATAAGCCGTACCGAGGAGCTCCCATGATGCGGGATCATCACTGCATTTTTCAAGTACCCGGACCGCATCTTTAAACTTTCCGATCTTTATCAGTCCATTCCCTTCATCTAAACAGCTGCCGCCCTGTGCCGCAATAACAGACGCATTAACAAGTATAGCGATCGCAATCTCAATATTTCTCTTCCGTTTAAAAAAGCCCATCTCATTCCTCCGCTCAGAAGTTCAGGTTCACTGCCGCTCCGAATTTATGGTATGAATAGCTGTTATCTCTCGAAAAGTACTGCCACTCACCATATGGTAAACTGAAGTATTCATAATCAATATTAGTTGACAGGTTATCACTTATCCTCACAAACAGTTTTGTATTTAATGTAAGAGGAGCGGTATATTCCTGATCGTAATAGAACATGTATACATCAGCTGGTTGCCCTGCAGAAATAAAACCGGGAGCTGAAAATTCCTGCCTTCTGGAATACAGGGGAACCGCAGCCTTACCTGAAAGCCGCATATTCTGCCCTAAAGGAACCGCTGCAGCAACAACAAGGGAATGCGCAATGGCATCACGAAAAGCGGAATAAGGGTAATTTAAGTATTCATAGGCAGTTCCGATAAACCGGTTTTTTTTTATCACGGGTGTACTGCTGGTTACAACATTGCGGCTGAAATCCGCATCAGACCAGGAGAAAGCATACCCTAAATCGATAACCTCAAATATTTTAACAACGCCATAAACATAGAATGAACTGAGACGGTTCTCCTTCAGGGTATCGAAAGGAACACCACCCGGTACCGGTTCCTTCAAGGATGTATCAAGTAAAGCATTATGCGGTTTGAGCCATTCCTGCCTGAAAGCCGTTCCAAAATCAATTTTCGACAAAATTCCAGCAGTCAGGTCAATAGAATACCCTTTAGATGAGATGCGGTTTTTGACTGCAGCGGCATTTGAGATCCGGTGCCGGTACCATCCTTCAGTCTGCAATCTGGGTCTGGATAAAAAACCATTCGTCGGCATGGGTATGGCGTTCACCAGTTTCAGTTCCAGCCTTGGCTTCACTGAAAAACCGGGCACATGGTCCACTCCTGCACCCAGGTCAACTACTGCATGATCCCGCAGGGTCATCCAGGAAATTCCTCCCAGACCTGAAATGACTCCTGCCTCAAGCCGCCTGATTCCTCCGATTTCATCCTGATTTACACCAAGGTACTGAGCAATCCCTTTAAGCTTAAGCTTTTCAGACAGCGGCTGAGCATATGAAAACTCCATTTCCCAGTTATTTGTCACAAGCAGATCAAAAAGATAACTGCTTTTAAATTCAACTTCTGCGGCGACAGAAAGGGACACGGCAAGGGTCATTAGAAGACCCGGAATCAAATAAAGTGCTCTCATTGTCAACCTGTTCAGGTATGCTTTTTTATTGTCAGCCATAAGATTACTCTTTTGCAGAAAGCTCTTTTTCCCTGATAGCACTCAATACTTCTTTTGCCGCTATGTAAACTCCCTGACGGTTCCAGTGGTTATCGATCTGGAAATACAATTGCCTGAGGTCATCAGCTTTAGAGAAGGGCTCACGCAGATCAATAATGTTTATCCCGGTGCTCTTCAGTGCCGGAATCACCTCTTCAAAGAGGTAATATTTCGGTGAGGGTCCGTTAATCATCCGCCCCTTGTCAGGTATGCATAATAGAATGAACCCCGCACCGGCCTCACTGGCTGCGGTGTGGGCCTCTTTTATGTAGCTAATTGTTTTCTCAACCAGTTTCTTTTTCTGAGCAGGTTTAAGATCAAGCGAGGGTCTGAAAAGTTTACGGTTAAGGGAGGTGTAGACCCCGTGCAGCGGCCTGGCAAAGCGCCTGAGCTGATCGTGAGGAAAACCGGTCTTAAGCGCGGGCCCGCACCAGCTTCCGCAATGGTAAGTAAACCAGTCCATTCCGGATTTTTTCCAGTTCTCGTAATCGTCAATCATTACAAACGATACTTCATTGAGCTCATATACCACCCAGTCGGGTTTGAGCTGAAGAGCAGTCTCCAAAAGGGCTGCGTTGAACTGTGGAATAGTAAAGCGACTCTGAGCCATATTATAATAGAAATAGTCCTTTATCCAGAAGTATTCATGAAAGAGTCCCTGCGCTCCTGCCAGAAAAGATGCCCCCACACCAACGATATCGACCTTGCGTCCTGTTTTTGATAGCTCGATTGCTTCAGGGACATTCGCGAATCCGAACCGATCTGTAGAAAGTGCCCCCGATGGAACATCACCCCACTGAATCACCACCTCATCACTGGTATCAATATTCTCTTTCCATAAGAAACCCATCGAAGGATGGGGCTTCAGGTGTTCCTGAATGAATGCTATCTCAGGGCCGGCATTATAGAAGTCCGGGTCAGGAATGGAGACACTCGCCAAATTAAAAAGGTCCATACACCATCCGCTACTCGCCAGTTTAGCAGGAGAGATCTGCCAATCAAGCGAAATCACTGTCTGAAGAGCCAGGAGGACCACAAGGAACATAAACAGCTTTAATAAAAATTTTTTCATATTTTTATTATCAGAACTGCATGTAAATAAATGGTGCTTTGAATTCCGGCCTCAAGTTGATTATCGCAATAATCAGCGCCGCGTAAACTGCCCAGCGCAAAAGAACCGGCTTCTCTTTAAGCTGAACGATAACACTTCTTTTCCTCTGCAGAAGATGAACAGCTTCCATCAATGCAATTAGAGATGCGGCTCCGACAAGCTCTCCAATACTGTAAACCGACAGACCCTCAGATAATCCCGAAAAGAGGTTCCCGGCAATATGGAGAGCGCCGCTTACAGTTGAGGCCCGGAAAAATATCCAGGAAAATGCAACCAGATTGAATACCGTAAACACACTGACAAATTTTCTCAAAAAAGAGCTTTCCGCAACCGGCACTTTGTCCCAGACCATCTGGCGCCATTTGGAAGTAAACCTTCCGGCTATAAGGTACACCCCATGCAGTGCGCCCCATATAATAAAGGTCCAGTAGGAACCGTGCCAGAGTCCGCTTACCAGAAAGACAACGAGCACATTGAAACACCAGAACACTATT
>CAYLVN010000390.1:0-345 GCA_964387115.1 uncultured Fibrobacter sp. | reverse complement strand
GCTGCCGCCAAGCGGAATGTAAACATAATCCCTGAACCAGGAGCTCAGGGAAATATGCCACCTGCGCCAGAACTCAGAGATTGACTTGGAGAAATAAGGACGACGGAAATTTTCGATTGTAGTAAACCCGAGTATTCTGGCAACCCCGATTGCCATATCGGAATACCCTGAAAAATCGCAGAATATCTGGAATGCAAAGAGATATGTGGCGATAATAAGAGGCATGCCGGTATAATCAGCCGGACTGTCATAAACCCTGTTTACGAGCATAGAGAGCCGGTCGGCGATGACCACCTTTTTAAAAAGTCCCCAGAGAATTAGCTTAAGTCCGCTGCTGATCCTTTC
>CAYLVN010000389.1:0-3622 GCA_964387115.1 uncultured Fibrobacter sp. | reverse complement strand
TGGCAGCGGCGGATTCTGTGTCTTTCATCAGAGCAAGCAGAAGATGCTCGGTTCCGATATATTTGTGAGACATCGAACGCGCCTCATTTGCAGCAATCTCCAGCACCTTCTTGGCCCTGGGTGTAAAGGGAAGCATCTGTCCGATTGTCATCATGCCCCCGGTAGAGGTGATTGTTTTCTCGATGCTTGATGTAAGCTCATCAAGATCTACACCCATACTGCGCATGACAGCAACCGCAACACCATCGCCCTCTTTGATAAGGCCCAGAAGAAGGTGCTCGGTTCCCACATAATCATTTCCAAGCCTCACCGATTCCTCACGGGCAATCTGCATTACTTTTTTAACTCGATCTGTAAACATTCCGTTCATCATCTATTATTCCTTCTCTTTTCAAAGCGAACCAATTTAAGATTCCAGATTGCTTCCAGAACGAGGAGAACTTCTTTTTCTCCTTCTCTTTGTTAGCAATTCTCTGACCAAATCAGCTCTAATTCTTGTCATTTCCCTTTCATCCATGCTTTTCTCATAAAAGACCTGAAGATGAGCAGGCATAGATATCAATGTAATACGGTTAAGCTCTTCTATTGTTATCTGATCAAATAATCCTGTTACCACCCCTAACCTCAGCGATGATGTCAGGTTAAGACATTCGGGGAGACTGAGAGCTTTTGCATGAAGCAAAATTCCATAAGCCCGATGAATTTTATCACTCAGTTCAAGATCAGCATCCCTGATGATCCTCTCTCTTGCAGAGCGTTCATGATCAATAATCTCACGGATAATTTTCTGAGTGTTGCCCAGAAAATCATTCTCGTGAGCACCCATCGTGGCCTGATTTGACAACTGAAAGAAATTTCCTACTACCTCGGAATGCTCCCCGAAAAAGCCCCTTGTGGAGATCCCCATCTGGCTTGCCCCCTGAAGCACCGCGTCAATTGCCTTTGTCAGGACAAGTCCCGGCAGATGCATAAGGAAAGAAACCCTGAGCCCTGTACCGGAATTGGTGGGGCAACTGGTAAGAAAGCCTCGACGGCTGTCATAGGCATACGTCAGTTTACTTCCAAGCAGATCATCGATAAGACTGACAACACTCCAGAGCTCAGTCGGTCTGAAGCCGGAATCCAGACACTGGATCCTTAAATGATCCTCTTCATTGATCATTATATTGACACGGCGTGAACTGTCAAAAAGAACTCCCCTGTCCCCCTCGATTGTCAGCATATCGGGACTGGCAACCCTCTCTTCTACAAGAAACATCTGAGCAAGAGATTTCAAGTCGGAAAAATTTGCAAGATCAAATGAACGAAAGCGGTTCTCGTTTTCGATTACAGCGGCTATCTCTTTAAATGCCTGTTTACGTTCGTTTGCAGTGGCATGGTAAGGAAACCTGCGCTTCGCAAGATTGCGGGCCAGGCGAACCCTTGTTGATGTGATCACATCTTTGTCCGGACCGTTGTCATCAAACCAGGCCGGAAGTTTTCCTCTGTTTTTTGCAGTAGGGATCAGTGACTCTGCGTTCATTCTTGTTCAACCCCTGCCTGTTTTATATTGTGAATCGCATCCCGGAGAAGAGCCGCCTGCTCAAACTCCTCATTTTTTATGGCTGCAGCAAGTTCATGACGAAGCCTTTTTATATCACCGCTTACCTTTACCTTCTCCTGTCCCTTTACACCATACTTTTTACCTTTATGAACCGCAGACCCATGAACCTGAATCAGCAACTCATCAATCTCCGACTCAAATGCATGGTAACACTCAGCACACCCCAGCCACCCCTTTGAGCGGAAATCGGAATATTTCATTCCACAGCGACTGCAGACTTTATCCGGTTCCGATACTTCTTCGCCCTGAAGTAACTCCGAATCCTCACCATTTACAGAGATATTTATCCCCTTTTTACCGGCACATTCCTGGCATAAATGATAAACCTGGGTCTGGTTCTGCATTATCTGAGTAAGATGTATAGTGGCAGGGTTTACCCCGCATTCATCACACATTTTCATATTATAACCTCAATAATTAAATCTGTTTCAGGTATCAAGCACACCAGAGCCATGCTGATTCCACACGGGCACAATACAGCAGACTCCACCACAGAAAACCAACGAGACTGAACATAAATCTATATAATATAATTTTTCGGTAGGAGGTCTGGGGTGGTTTCCAACCTGAGGTTCTAAAAGATGACAGGATGTGTGGATAAACTGAAAATCACCCTTAACAGACCATCACACCGGATAACATTCAAACCTTTTGGTTAATTCCAACTCTTACGTACACAATTGAAGGCTGCGATTCTCAATTTTCACCGGAAAGACACAGTCAACACCTATCTCGTTACTCGTCTCTCTTTTCTCGATCCGAATCGTTCCACCTTCAGCACATTTACAGTCTTGTCAATAAAATCGATACAGCTCTCTTTTCACCGGGTTTGAACTCATCAATCAGTAATTTGTACTAATACTGTCTAAACCCAGTCAAATCATCACTGTCTTTAAAAAATATCACCGGAAATAGTCTGCCTTCACAATTTAAAAGAAACTGACTGCTATGTTTCGAATATCATATCTGTTTCGGACAGCTTTATACTTAACACTGTTTTGTCTCAGTTTTGCAGATGTCTATGGCGCATTTCTGAGTGCAAAAGGTTCCAGACTTTATAATGATAGCGGCGAGGAGGTCCGGTTAACCGGTGTTAACTGGTTTGGATTTGAAACGACCAATATGTTTCCCCATGGGCTCTGGGCACGTGACTATCACGGCGTTTTACTGCAGATACGAGAAATGGGCTTCAACTGTATCCGCATACCTTTCTGCAATGAGATGCTGCGCGATGATGCCAAACCGGACAAACCCAATTTTTTTGGAGAAGATCCCTACTATGTGCGTGATAAATTCGACATGAACAAGGAACTCGCTGGGCTTTCACCTCTTGAGATGCTCGATTCCATTATTGCATATGCCGATCTTTTAGGGCTGGTGGTGATCTTAGACAACCATTCACGCGAACATGACGGGTATATGAACGAAAAGCTATGGTATACACCCAAAATAACTGAAGAGACCTGGATCAGTGACTGGGTAATGCTTGCTAAACGATACAAAAACAATCGCGCAGTTATCGGGTTTGATCTTAATAATGAACCGCATGGGAAAATGGTCGACGGCGGCTCAACCTGGGCAGCGGGAAACAGTTCAAGCGACTGGAATGTTGCAGCAGAAAAATGCGGTAACGCAATTCTGGCAGAAAACCCGAACGTGCTGATTATCATCGAGGGTGTTGAACAATATGATAATACGGTTTATTGGTGGGGTGGAAATTTGCGTGGAGTGAAAAAAGCTCCCATAAACCTGACCCATCCGGAAAAATTAGTTTATTCACCCCACGAGTATGGCCCTGAAGTCTTCCAGCAGCCGTGGTTTTTTGAGGATTCTTTTCCGGAAAATATGGAAAAAATCTGGGATGAAGCATTCGGGTTTATTGCAAAAAATAATATAGCGCCCCTGTTTATTGGAGAATTTGGCATATCGAACCTTGACAATTATGATGGAAAAGCCGGCACATGGTTTAAAACATTCATCAAATATATGGCTAAGCACCTCATCTCCTGGACATTCTGG
>CAYLVN010000388.1:0-3628 GCA_964387115.1 uncultured Fibrobacter sp. | reverse complement strand
AACAGCAATCTCGAAATGCTCAGCTTGTTTCAGGCGTTGAAACGCTTTTCATTAAAAAAGTTCCCGGCACGGACACCGTTGAAAAAACATGGATTGGAAAAGTAAACGATATCCAAAAGATGCCCGGGAAAATATTCTTCCGGGTACAAATTGAGAAAGAAACCGAATGCCCTGACAAATACTGGGCGTATGGCAATGGATGGTATGTGGAGGAGTAGGGAAAAATCAGGCAACTGAATGAAGCCCTTTTTAAGAAAAATATCCAGCAGAAAACGATCAGATTACCAAAGAATATTACCGTTCTCCCAATGACAGCAGTTGGTTTAGTGGCATCCTGCGGGGGAATTGCTGCTTCACTATCGTTGGTAATCTTTGCGAAAACCAATAAGCTAAGATAGCATTCCGTTTTACATTCAACAGCGGGGTTATGCTCCGCATTTTCTTTGGGGGCACAGAGAAAAGAACTAATATTTAATTTATTTTATTATTTTACATTTAGGAGGAAGATTATGGAAACTATCAAAGTTTGTGTTTTTAAAGAAAGCATTCAACCAATATCTGATCTGTTAAATAAAGAAGGACTTGTGTGGTCAAGGAGAAGTTATCCAAATGGTGTTATTATAAATTCATCAGAAATTCTGGATGTAGTTCTTAACGGAGCTGCCTGGGTTTCACTTGCAACAGTTTTAGTTGCTTTTATCAAAGCAAAACATGGTAGAAAAATTATTATTACGACTAAAGATAATAAGGTAATTCATGCTGAAGGTATGGACCATAAGGAATTTGAAAACCTTCTAAAACAAGCAGTATCTGTTATGGCTATCGATCCAAATAAACCAGACGCTACTAACAGTGATAAACCAAATCTTTGAGAAGTACCGAGTATTAAATTATTTCCTATTTGAATTCGTGATATTTTTAAGAAATTAACACAAGATAGTTAGCTTTATAGACATACGTTATTCTATGTTCATTAAACACAATGATTGTAAATAAATCGACCAATTTACAACAAGTTTGATAGTCCGTTGCTGAAATTCAAGACGTAATTTGATGAGCGCTAAGGCTTTCAAGCATCTTGGTCTTATCATATAAACGAATGTTAAAAGTTGTGCGCAATACCCATCTGGCCCCATAATATGGAAGGAGATTGATTGATAGCCTGCCCCCCAAAGACAATAAGAATTTCTCTATTGCTATTCTGTCTCGTATTTAATGTTTGCAATCAAGAAAAGACAGAATATGAAGGAGGAATATGGCGCGAGGTATCGCATTTTAGACCTGAAGTTGCAATTGGCGAAAAGCGGCCCTCTCTTGAGTATGTAAACGAATACGAATTCATGAAAAATGGAGAAATGCGAATTATAAGGTACTCTGTTAAGGATAAAATAGATACAACAGAAACAAGAGCAGAGAATTATCAATACTTTCGATTCGCAGATGAGATTTACTTCTTCAAGGAAAATGAAGAATTCAAAAAGATTCAAGACAATGATTCCATTCTATTCATGGAACATTTCATTACTTGTGGAAAGCATGTAAAGCATTTTAAGGTGGTGGGGCCTGATTCACTCACTTTGATTGATGGATTTGAATTTAGAAAGATAAAAGGGCAAATCCCACCGAGATATTTTCAGAAACCAGATAGTCTTATTTCATCCACCTGGAGATTGGGGAATGCTTTTATGCTATCCGGAGAAGGAATTGATTTTAAAATCAGATTCAAGGAGAGAAATAGAATCACCATAAGCGCATCTTTGGAAAACAGGGAAAGGACATTAAATGGAATATACTGGAAATCTGGAAATACAATTTTCAGCGTCCTTTCATCTAAAAAAGACAAGTCAAAAGGAATTTGGTTCGAGAATAAATGGGATATGAGAACAGCGGATGTCTTGCTCAAGAGTAATTGCAACCATTTCTATGAGTTTCAAATTGAAAATGGTAAATTGTATATGATGGGAAAAGAACTTGAGAAAATGAATTGAAGATGGGGGGGCAGGAAAAAAGACATGGGGCCAGATGGGTACAGACGCACAACAGCGGCAAACCGCCATGTCAACTGTAAAGCTCCGCTGCTCTTCGCATTACAGTCGCCACAGCGGTTATGCCGCAAAAAGTTATCATAGCACGGGGCCGACGCCTTGTTAATGTACATCACCAACAATAATGCCCCGCTACTCTACACACAAAGACAAAAAAGCACCCCTCTCCTTAACCGGAGAGAGGTGCTTTTACACTCCTAAGAAAATCTAAATCAGTTACCCTGATTACTGCATCGTTATCGACTTGACCTGAACGACATTATTGCCAAGTGACATCTTGACCATGTAGACTCCCGGCTGCATCCTTGCATCGTTGAGCGGGAGCAGCAATTGTGACGCGTTTGTCAGCCCCGAAAACAGTGTCGTGATGAATCTGCCGGAGAGATCATATACGCCCACAGAGAGAGGCTGCTGCGGAGCCGGTTGAGAAAAGTCAAGCTTCAATGCCTTGTTTGCCCCATTGACAAACGATGCCTCAAATCCACCAGCCTTTTTTCCGGCAGTTTTCTGATCGATTGTCCCGGTTGGAACAGGCGTAAACTTCCAGTAGTTGAACTTGAAGAGATCTCCGTTGCCGCCAACGAACTTGAAGACCAGGTCGTGTTTGCCTGTGGCTCCGGTTACATTACAGGTCTTGGTTGTCCAGGATGATGCCCCTGAGACATCGCAGGTCCCAAGAAGTGTACCGTTCTGACCGCCGAGGCGAATCTCGATCCTGGCGTTACCTCCCGATGAAGAGACCCGTGCCTCAAATGAGATGGCACCTTCCTTGAAATCGACTTCCCTGACCTTGAGGGTGTCCCCGTTGCTGATGGATGAGAGGTTGAGGCCACCCCCTTCGTCGTTGCACTTCTCGGTCTTGAGCCCTTTTGAGTCGGCAATAGTCTCTGCCTCGACCCGTTTATAGGGATCGAGCGTGGCAACAGGTGCCGGCCCCCGTTTGGTCATTGTCAGAGCGGGAATGCTCCCATCGGCCCCGTAGTTGAACTCTTCCACACAGACCGAGCGTCTGAAACTTCCCCCGCCGGGCAATGCACCGTTGTGATAGAACATATAGGAGTGTCCTTTGTAGTCGACAACACCTGGGTGATTGGTGCCAATATTGGGGTTACCGAAAATGAAGCCCTTAAAATTCCAGGGTCCGGTTGGTGAGTTGCTGGTCGCATAGCTGATTCTCTGACCGGAACCGGAATAGACCATGTAATAGATCGATCCGCGCTTGTAGAACCATGGACCCTCGATAAATCCCTCCAGTGGTATTCTGGAGGAAACGCTCCCCGTCGGTGTGATCATATCTTCTTTCAGCCTCACCATACGGAGGTTCCCATTACCCCAGTAGAGGTAGGCCTGCCCGTCATCGTCAATGAACACTGTTGGATCGATAGCCATTGCCCCCTCAGCAGCTATCGACCTGCCAACCGCGTCTTTGAACGGGCCTGTCGGATTGTCAGAAACGGCCACACCGATTTTTGCGCCAGTATTGTTGTTGAGTGGCACGTACAGATAGATCTTACCGTTTCTGGGGATAGCCTGCGGAGCCCAGGCATTATCGGTAAACCAGCTGAAGTCCCTTCCGGCAAGGA
>CAYLVN010000387.1:0-3631 GCA_964387115.1 uncultured Fibrobacter sp. | reverse complement strand
TCACCCGATGGAATGCCAGCATTTGTGGCTTCGAAGAAGTCAAAACATGCCTGCCGGCGGCGGAAAAGACGCATATCTTTTTCTTAGAGGCTATAATAAGTTTTAATCTACCACCAGTTCGCCAGTGCGGCCGCAAAGGCCTTGGCAAATGTGATAACCTGACCTGTCTATACAAATGGTGGACAACAAGGGGTGTTAGCGCAAGACTGGCGTCTTCGACAGGCTGGAGCGAAAGAGGGGGCTCCCTCTTCCAAAAAATCTTTATTCTTAATTGTTACTTGTTCAGGGGAAACCCTCTTCAAAAAACAAAATTTAAAATTAGTACGAATCAGGAATTCAGGCAAAAACTAATATTCCGTTACTGTCACTTTTACTATTCCATTATCTCAGCAGCTGCTCCCGTTCCATAGAAACCCCCTGGGCCTGCGCGGAATCGAGCGCCGCACCGCTTCCCAGAACCACCTTGACCGTGGGATGAGCGGAAAGAACAGATGATGCCGCACTGCGAAGAGATTCTCTATCAGCCCCAATCACTGCCTCCCTGAGCTTCTGCTTGAATTCTCTTGTGTTCCCCAGCATCAGATCCACAGTCTCGCCAAGTCCCTGAGAATGGGGCGGAAGCGGGGAATCGATCCGGCCGATTGTACCAATAATGCTCTGCTCTACTTTATCTTCGGGAATTCCGGATGCGATCTCCTCGATTCCCTTCTGGAAATGATCCAGCGTACTCTTGATATTTGGATCCCTGTAGGATGAGCAGGCAAATATGGGATGAGAGATTGACATCATGGATGATCCGCCGTAAGCTCCACCCTCTACCCTCACCTTATCCCATAGATAGCCCGTAGAGAGATTGCGTGACATGAGGTAGAGAAGCCCTGCACTGAGTGGCTCCACCCCGGGAAGTTTCCAGACCTGCGCCACAAAATTGACCGCTGAGTTGATCTCAATCCCCAGGGTCTTCTCGGGAAGAGGGCTCAGTGACGGAAGCTCAACGGGTGTCATCTCCTTTTGGGGCAGCTTTGAGAGAAAATTCCTGATCTGAGGAATAAAAGCCCCGGGATCATCGGCGGTAAGAGAGATCACACAACCCCTGCTGTTTACTATTGCCGCATGAAGCTGCTTTACTGCATCGACAATCTTCTCCATGTTGTTCTCTTTAATGAGGTTGTCAAGAAAACGGAGCTGAGAAATCCCGCCAAGCTGCTCATCTATGTATCGCGATTCGGTAAGTGATGCTGCGGCACGGGAGATCGCAAAGCTGTTCCCTGCACCTATCACCGATGAGAGCAGTCCGTTACGCTCCTCAAGAAGAATATCCTTTATCTGCTTGCGGCTGGTAAGATCAGAGGCGAGAAGAAGATCGCTTATTATGTCAAGCATCTCCGATACCCTGGGGGCCAGAGCCTTGCTGTGCATGAAAGTACGGAAAAAAAGCTCGTTTCCATCTCCGATCATCATCTTGCAGGAAACCGATGAATCGACTCCGCCGGTAGAAAGTGCGATTCGCTTTGCGGTCTGCTCATAGGAGAGCCCCGCAGCCCCGCATCGTGTAATAAGCTCACTATAGACCGGAAGATAGGGCAGAAGTGACAGAGGAACCCCTCTGAGATCGAAACTGATATCAAAATAGACAATTCCGGATGTAAAAAGCGGATGAGCGTAAAGCTTCACCCCGTCAAGATCCATTTCCTCTGTGGGCACCTCCCGACCTCGCAGCGGGAGATCGGATTTTTTGAGCCTGGGAAGAGTGGCAAGGGCCGATGGAGACGGGGAAGTTTTCTGCTGCTCAAGAAGGATCTTCGTGAGCTGGAAATAGCGCTCCTTATCCTGATGGCTGAAATCTTTTGTCAGCTCCCTGGCATGCTTTTCTGTCTGCTGCTCAAGGCGCGTCCCCATCTCCGAGGAGGCTTTGATTACCGATCTGAGCCGGTGCTGGTTTTCAAGTAGTTGTTTTCTTATGATATCGGCAAAAAACGATGGTCTGGATGAATACTGCTCTTTTATAAATGAGAGAGGCTCTTCAAATGCAAGATGAGCCAGCGGGTCACCATCGTAAATCCATGAACGGTAGCATCGCTCCGCCAGACGAAGGTTGAAGGGGAAATGGGAACCGGTTATCTCCCGGAGTGAAAATTCCACCTGACGCAGAGACCCCTCAAGAAGCTCTTTGTCAAGACCATCCTGAACCTGCTGTCGCAAGGTGTCAAGGATAAGTTTTTCCACCTCCGGAGCCTTCTCAGGCAGACTCTTACGCAGCCCGGCCGCGAAAACCGACTGCTTTATCTCGGAATCAAACCCGCAGATATCATCCAGATCCTCTCCCAGACCCGAATCAACAAGCGCCCTCTTTAGAGGGGAGCTTTCCGTGCCCAGAAGGTAATGGCTGATGATACGTCCGCAGAGAACAGAGACCGGATCGGTAGAGTCCCCGAATATCCAGGCAAGGGCAATTGTCGCAGTCCCGTCTTCCTCCTTTGGCGCCGGAGCCTCTATCGAAACACTGACAGGGGTTTTCCAGAATTGCTGAGTCTCTACGGCTGAATCGACCTCAAGAGAACTGAAAGAGTCAAGATACCTGGTGTCAAGAAATGAAAGGGTACGTTCGGAAGGGATATTACCGTAAAGGAAAATAAATGAATTCGACGGATGATAATAGCGCCGGTGGAAATCACGAAACTGCTGGTAGGAGAGGTCTGTTATGTGCTCGGGCTCCCCGCCGCTTTCGTGGAAATAGGTGGTGTCTGGAAAAAGCGAAGAAAGAGTCTTTCTCTCTACATGACTGGAAAAATTGGAAAAGACACCTTTCATTTCATTGTAGACTATTCCCTTTATGCCTACATCCGCGGAAATATCCTCTACATCAAAATGCCACCCCTCCTGGAAAAATGTGTTCTCGGAGAGAAGGGGATTAAAGACCGCATCACAGTATACATCGACAAGATTATAGAAATCAGCCTCGACCTGTGAGGAAACAGGGTAGACAGTTTTATCGGGGTAGGTAAGTGCGTTTAAGAATGTCTGAAGCGACCCCTTGAGAAGCTCCTGAAAAGGGTCTTTCAAGGGGAATTTCTTTGAGCCGCAGAGAACCGAGTGCTCAAGAATATGGGGAACACCGGTACTGTCGGAAACAGGGGTTCGGAACGCGATAGAGAAAAGATTGTTGGCATCGTCGTTATATAGGTGCAGAAGACGGGCGCCGGTTTTTCTGTGGGAGAAGATATAGGCTGTTGAGTGCAGCTCCGGAATTTTCTGCACCCGCGTTAAAATAAAGCCGCTTATGGTCGACTGCACCGCGATATTCTGCTCTGGAATACTTTTTCCCATTCTCAGGAGCCTTTCTCTTTTAATTTGCCCGAAAATCCTGTAATCCTGTAAACAAAGTAAATGTTAAGAAGATAAGTTATAGAGATGCAAACTGTGTACCTTTTGTGGATTTGGGGATTTTCGGGGTGATATGCTTGCGATTTGGACTTTGGACTATTGTTCCTATGGAAGAGGGTTCACCACAGAATATGACACGTAACGTGGCATAGAAATGTAAACCGGGGCAATAATCCGAGCCCCGACTGTCAGGGAGGGGGTCATAGAAACAATAGATCCATAAACCAAACTTACTGCCACACATACC
>CAYLVN010000386.1:0-3633 GCA_964387115.1 uncultured Fibrobacter sp. | reverse complement strand
GGTTAATCAACGTATCCGTGAATGGTACCTTTACAGACACATTCACTACTGAAAAACCCGTTCATATTTATTCTTTTAAAGCTTCCCCTGGCAAGAGTACCAGACCTGTTATTGAAAAAAAGAAAAAGAGTTCAGCTGTTTCACCCAAGCCTAAAGTTTATTTTTCTTTAGATCGTCCGGTTGAAGGACCGGCACTTAACCTTAAAGGTGTTATTATGAACCCTGGTAAAAAAAGTAATCAAGCGGCGATGCCTTTAATAAAAATAGAAAAACCCTAATATTAGATTTAGATCGGTATCATTTTCTGGTGGTTGGGGGTAAGCGCTCAACCAACGGATAATTAATCAGTTCTCCGAAGGATACAAAGGTGTGTGAACCGGGTCAGCATTACCATGGTTCTTTTTATACCAGTTTACTGGTAGTAAGTCTGTTACATCCGCATTTTCATATCTGATTGCTAACAGCATCAGTACCTCTTTAAGATACTCTTCCGGATTGATATTGTCTAATTTGCAAGTAGTAATTATGGAGTATAGTATTGCCATCCACCTTGCTCCATTTCAGACCCAGCCTGTCCCCAATTGTTACGCCCAATTGTGAAAGGACGATTAATGCGTTCATCCGCTGTATTATCGATTGGTAATGCCCCCCCATTCAAGGAAGCGGGTGGCTTCATCCCAATTTATGGGTAAATAGTTGATTGCGTTACCTGCAAGAGAGGAAGGCAGCGTTGAAAATTCCGGATTCAAAAGCAACTTTTTTATGCTTTCAAGAACAGAACGACTTAGTTTCTGCCGAAGATCAGTCCTCTGTTCGATTGTATATCCATTTTTTGTCGCATAACGTTCAAGGGGATAAAGTTGACCGATTTTTATGATTACTTTCTTCAGATAGTCCTTATGACGACCAGCATCATAAGCCTCAACAAATTTCCTGCGGATATGAGCCATACACCGCATATCTATAAATAAATCTTGGATTTCTGCGTGTTATAAATATAGGATTTAATAGCAAGAGTCAAGGATACGAATATAGTGCCACATTGGCCTGTAAGGAGTGCCTGTGAAAAATATTCTTACTATTATTCTTCTGCTATCTGTTGCCGTGAACAGTGCAAATCACTATGTGAGTACCTCTATTTCCGGTTTGAACAACGGGACTTCGTGGGAAAATGCATGGCAGGATTTTGGATCAATTAACTGGAATATTGTTCAACCTGGCGATACAGTTTTTATCAGCGGTGGTACAGATACCGCGTTCTATGATGATACTTTAAACATCCAGAAATCAGGCACGTATGAAATGCCAATAGTCTATACAGTGGGCAGAGAGGCTGGTCACAACGGCATTGCTTATCTAAACAGGACTATTAACGCTGCATATAGTAGAAATCATTGGGTACTTGATGGTTCAAATGGAAACCCACAGAACAGAAACCTGATTGTCAGTGATACTACAGGAGCAGAAAATGTTTCTATCTACCTTAGTAACTCAATTAAAATAAGGAAGATTGATGTCAGGAACGGCAAGAACCATGGTATAAGAATCAACTATAAGTCATATCACATTGAGATAGACAGTTGCTATATCCGCAACCAGGTTTGGGATGGGATCAATATAACCGTTGCAGACACGTTAGATAATCTTACAAACCCTTACGAGGTTTATAAGATTAAGAACTGTGTAATTTCTAACATAGGCGATGATCTTATTCAGTTAGGAACCAGTGGGGTAACAATTGAAAAATGCGCCTTGATCCATGGTGGCAAGGAAACCCCGGAAGGTGCTCATCCTGATGGTGTTCAAATTAACCCAGGGCAGAGGTATGTTAACGTGAACGGCTGCACAATAGTTAATTGCCCCCAAGGAGTTTTTATAGAACGTACTTCAGGCTTTATTAAAGTCTATAATAATGTTTTTTATGAAACAGAAGAACTCCAGACTTTGTACAACAGAGCGATTTCCTTAAATGAGCACGATGCAGGAGCAATAGGGATCATCCTTATCGCAAATAATGTGTTTTACAATCACCAATGGACAGCAATTCTCTTTTATCAGGATACTTTCGAAGTTGATGATTCACTGATCATCACAAACAATATATTTCAGGACTGCGTAAGGTACTTTCTTGGCAATTACAATCCTGTCCACATAAGGGGTGATAATTTTTTCTTTTCTTCCAGCCAGGTATCAACGAAAACCAGCGCTGCTGTTCCAGATTCAGGAAGAAATGTTGATCCACTATTCTATGATTATAAAAAATTTGATTTCCGATTGCAGCAGTGCAGTCCAGCAATCAATGCAGGATCGGACCTGTCGAGTTGGTTCACCCAGGATAAAGATGGCACGATGAGAGTATATGGTAATGCATGGGATGCCGGTCCTTTTGAGTTTGTCGGCCTGCCCGATACTGAATTCTGCAGATCTTCGATTAGAAACTTCAAAAAAAAAGTTAGCATCAAAAAACAGGTAAATGAGCCAGAATTATTTGATTTGTCGGGCAGAATACAGCCGCAATATGGTAGTGCAAATAAAGCAATGCGAATATTAATCAATAAACAGAATTCAGGGATTATTAAGGAGCTGGTTAAATTCTAGTATTATTTATATCGGGTAGGAACAAGTCTAGGAGCTGGTTAGTAAACCAGCTCTTTTTTTATGCACAATCAGGTATATTTTCTCCCTTTCCCTCTCCCAACCCCCGCAAGACACATTAGTCCAGTTCCAAGCGATAACGTAGATTATCTTTCGCACATTTTTTTAAAGGCTCTTTGTAAGGGCACAATAATACCTGATATTTGGACAGGAATCATTCGGGGTGAAGCATAAAAAAAGGCAGGAATCTTCTCCTGCCTTTTTCTTTTCTATCAGGATACCTCTTCAGTTTTTTCTTCTTCCGGTACCCGCCAGACACAACAGCCCCGTTCCAAGCAGCACTAGCGTAGCAGGCTCAGGAACGTTTGTTGGGGGATTGTGTTCGAAAGGATGAAGGTGGAACTGCTCTGACCCTTTAAAAGATTCAGCATAAAGGCCTCCCAGGAGCTGTCCCCATTCCCCTGAGACATCTGCCTTAGGGGCAAGAATTGAACCCGAAAGACTGTGAATGCTGAGTTCTTCTGATTCGTAGAAGTTAAAGAGCACGTTCTCAGGAATGAAACCATTGAACCCGGTCCAGCCCGTTGCTGTGGAAGTGCCTGAAACGTTTATGATCGCAACTTCATCCTCACCAACATCTAAAGAGAGGCTGGTGGCTTTTGCTAAATCGGACCCGCTGACTTCAAAGATTGTGAATGCACCGGTTTCCCCGGTTCCATCGAAAGTGATGCTGGTACCATTTACAAATACATCGCCTGAGGCATCCATCGATGCCAGGTTCTGTGAAATCGAGAGGAGTTCAGTGTAGACAGCAGAGAAATCAACCGGGCTGATGAGCCCGGCGTTGCTTGTGGAGATACCATGGACAGTTCCGTTTCCGTTAATGAGTCCGTTTGCATCGACATCACCATAAACGGCGCATCTGTTTAGATCGACGTTTCCATTGGCGAATATTCCACCGTTCCAGACTTCACCATCGGCGAAAGTCACACTCCCGCCGCTTATAAGAGAATAATTGTGATCGATACCGTCGTTTGT
>CAYLVN010000385.1:0-3639 GCA_964387115.1 uncultured Fibrobacter sp. | reverse complement strand
GGTTCCGGTGATGCTGCCCCATCAATTGATATCAGGGGAAACTTCCGTCAGGGCGCACCTGATATGGGGGCATTTGAATTCACTCCACCGTCAGTGCTCTATATCTGGGATGTGAATAACGGTTCAGGAATACAGCCAGGGAATGGAACCTGGGGCACAGACAACTTCTGGACAACAAACGGTACTTCCCTCTCAGAGTGGACCGCAGGGAACTCAGCACTGTTTTCGGGCAGTAATGGAACATATTCTATAACTGTCAATGGCTCACAGATCGTCGACAGCATTTCCTTTGAAAGCTCCGGGTATTCTTTAACCAACGGAACACTTGCGCTTACCGGAAGAAAGATAATAAATGTTGCCGCAGGAAAGACTGCTGACATAAATTCCTCAATATCCGCCAGCAGCTACACTAAAGATGGAAGCGGAACCCTCACAGTATCACCTTTATACAGTGGTGGCCCGGTAACTATCAGGAATGGCACTCTGGCTATAGGAGGCCCGGATCAAAACGATAAGTTCTCAGGCGACATCTTCATCATAAACTCAGCCAGCCTGAAGCTTACAAGTGATAACAGATTAAATAACAATGTATCTGTCGATATAGGCTCTGGTGCAGCTTTTGACATGAACGGCAGATATGATGATATCGGTTTTATATCCGGAGCAGGCAGTGTGATCAACACTTCGGGTGAGGGTCTTACACTTGACCTTGCTAATGGAGAGAGCAGAACGTTTTCCGGTTCCATCAGCGGCAGCGGCAGTTTTAATATACGTGGAGAAAATTCGACATCTGTTGCCGGAAGGCTAATCTTTAGTGGTGTTTCCAGCTCTACCGGTGGCACTTACATCGCAAGCAAAAGTGATGGAATAAAAAACAATGCCAAAGCAGAACTTCAGCTCACAGGTGGAAACAACCGACTTCCTGCCGGCAGTGTGCTTACATTCGGCTCCTCGGGGGCGTCTGGGCTCTACGGTAAACTGATTCTGGGTGGTTCTTCAGGGGCAAGCAATCAGACCGTGGCCGGAATTACCAGTGCCTCAGGAACCGGAACATTTTCAATAGTTGGAGGAAATCCGACAGTTTCAACACTGACAGTCAATAACAACACAAATTACCATTTTTATGGGAATATCGGTGGTGATCTGTTAAACGAGAACTATATCGCACTGGTCAAATCCGGCAATGATACACTGTCTTTGACAGGCATATTCACCTATAACGGACCGACAACAATAAACGGACCTCTGGAGTTAGCTGGTCCACTTTATAATAACGGCACATCTCCCGGTGCAATCGTCATTAATGAAGGTGGTGCCCTGATTTTAAATTCCAATAATTTTCTCGGCAACCATAGCTCTTTTCCGGCAGTGACAATCTCCATCAATAGAGGCGGTTCGATGGTCAGCAACGGACGTTTCAATACACTCGGCAAGTTGACTCTCAATGGCGGCGAGCTCATTTCAAATGGCGGACTTTCGGCAAACTGGACAACCTGGTCTCTGCACGATACCGTAACTGTAAATGGCACATCAGTATCCAGAATCATAACAGCAGGTGGTAATAACAATGCAGTTAAAGTTGGTAACAATCTCAATGGTGGTATGGTAGTCTTTAACGTTCTGGATAATGCTTCAGGTGATGATTTAATGATAGAATCCCGGCTTGAAGATGATAGAGATACTGTTTCAGATGTCTGGACACCTGTTTCCAGTGGCATAGTAAAAGATGGTGCAGGAACCATGCTGTTATCTGCATCAAACACATATTCCGGTGCTACGCTGATAAAAGCAGGAACACTGAGAGTCGGCAGTGCAGACGCTCTTGGCGCGACAACATCGGGAACAACCGTTGAGAACAACGCCACACTCTCTTTAGAGGGTGATATTACATTTGCAGCAGAACCTTTAGTTTTAAATGGAACAGGAGTTGGTGGTCAGGGGGCAATGCTGTTTGAAAGTGGAAACGCTGGATCTGCGGTCTGGACCGGTCCCATACAGCTTGCTTCAACAAGTACCATTCTCATAAAAGGTACAGAAGACACCCTTACTGTAACAGGCCTTATCAGTGGCAGTGGCGGTTTGATCAAAGCCGATGACGGGCGACTCATACTTACTGCAAACAACAGCTACAGTGGCGTAACCACAATCAGTGCAGGTGTACTTCAGTTAGGAAAAAATGGCACCTCAGGTAGCATACAGGGAGATGTAACTAACAATGGATCCATTATATTCTCACGATCAGACAGTTCTACCTTTTCAGGTGTGATTTCCGGAAGCGGTTCTCTTATCAAGCAGGACAGTAGCGGCACAGTGGTTCTCAGTGCTGCCAACACCTATACAGGCATTACCACTATCGGCAATGGGGTCCTCAGGATTACAAACGGCTCTGCACTTGGTTCTCCCTCTAAAGGTGTTGAAATACAGGGTTATGGAAGACTTGAACTCTCCGGTGATATCACGGTAACCGGTGAGACAGCCATCTTTTCTAATGATAATAGCGGTAACAATTGCGGCAGTCTCCAGTCAGAAAGTGGTGACAACACCTGGGCTGGTCCGATTCTCCTTTCATGTGATGAAGCCAGAATCGGTGCACAGGCGGGTTCTCTGACAATCAGCGGGAACATAAGCGACAGTTCAAGTACAATTAGCCTTGTTGTAAACAGCTCAAGTGAAGGGGCTGTCATTTTAAACGGGAAAAACACTTATGGTGGGGCAACAAGAGTGTACGGGGGGACGCTGAAAATCTCCGGTGATGACCGCCTTCCTGTCACTGCTTCACTGGCGCTGGGATTTGACAAAACAGATGGTGTCTTTGATCTTAACGGATACGATCAAACTGTAAGCGGACTAACGCTTAATGATTCTACAAGAACCAATTGCAAAGTCTTAAACAATGGTACATCAGCTTCAGTTTTAACTGTAGACAACAGTTCAGATTATATTTACAACGGCACCATTTCCGACGGTTCAGAGTCCCTTGGGTTAAAAAAGAAAGGCTCGGGTAAATTAACACTTTCCGGATTATCCAACAGCTATTCGGGAGCCACTCTGGTTGAAGCCGGAACACTTGATATCACAGGGGCGGTCTCTTCAAGTGCAATAGAGATAAAAGCCGGTGGAACACTCAGCGGCACGGGACTGGTTGCAGCTGTAACGGTCGTTGGTGGAACAGTCTCCCCTGGTAATGGAAACAGTGGCACCCTGACTTGCTCTTCGTTGTCTTTTGATAGTGAGTCGAAAATCAAAATGGATCTGGGGACTTCCGGAGATGTTGTGAAAATAAACGGTAATCTTACGATTGATGGAACTCTTGAAGGTTCAGCGCTCAGTGGCTTTACTGCAGGCAACTACACTCTTTTTGAATACACAGGTACTCTGACTGACAGCGGAATGGAAATAGGCACAATGCCTGGCGGATTTGCCTATTCTATTACCACTGGCGATGGGAAAGTATTGTTAAGTGTTACTCCTCTTCAAAATTACACCTGGGATGTCAGTTCTGAAGAGGGAATCAACGCAGGAAACGGGAAATGGGGAATTGATAATTTCTGGACAAAAGATGGTATTACACTTGAGCCCTGGCCTCAGAAGAATTCCACGGCTACATTTGCAGGCAGTGATGGAGACTGGGCAATCAAC
>CAYLVN010000384.1:0-3640 GCA_964387115.1 uncultured Fibrobacter sp. | reverse complement strand
GCTGGAGCGAAAGAGGGGGCACCCTCTTCCAAAAAGTCTTTATTCTTAAATTCTGCTGGTATTAGGGGACACCCTCTTACAGAATTCCTTATCACCGTATTTATTTCTAAACGTAAATCAATTATCCCTTGACTACCTTAACCCAGGACTCTCCTATGGACCGTCTTTACCTTTCCCCTCCGCATATGTCAGGTCGTGAGCTTGAGTATGTTAACGAGGCTTTTGCCTCGAACTGGATTGCACCTCTCGGCCCGATGGTTGACGCGTTTGAAAAGGAGATGTGTGACTATACAGGATCAAAAAACGCTCTTGCCCTTTCATCGGGTACCGCCGCCATTCATCTTGCACTGCTTCTGCTCAATGTCAAACAGGGTGATGAGGTACTCTGCTCATCCTTTACTTTTGCCGGCAGCGCCTTTCCAATCAACTATTGCGGTGCTGTCCCGGTATTTGTCGACAGCGAAACCGAATCGTGGAACATGGACCCGGCGCTTCTTGAAGAGGCGATAAAAGAGAGAATAAAGAAGGGAAAAAAACCCAAAGCCGCAATTGTTGTCCACCTCTATGGCCAAATCGCGAATATGGACAAAATTGTTGAGGTATGCTTGAAATATGAGATTCCGGTTATCGAAGATGCCGCGGAATCACTCGGTAGTTACTATAAAGGAAGACACACCGGAACAATCGCGACATTGGGGGTCCTGTCATTCAACGGAAATAAGATTATTACGACATCAGGCGGTGGAATGCTTCTGGGACATGATAGCTCTATGATTCAGAAAGCAAAAAAATTATCTACCCAGGCCCGTGAGCCGTTCCCCTATTATGAACATAAGGAAATTGGATACAATTACCGGATGAGTAACATCGTAGCGGCAATAGGCAGGGCCCAGCTCCAAACTATCGAAGATCGTGTAAAGAGAAAAAGAGAGATATTTGAACTATACAGGAGTGAATTGGCCGGCATTCCCGGCATCTCCTTCATGCCTGAACCATCATGGAACCGCTCAAACCGCTGGCTTACCTGTATAAACATAGATGAAAAAATTACAGGAAAAAGTCACGAAGAGATCAGGCTGGCGCTCGAAAAAGAAAATATCGAAAGTCGTCCTTTCTGGAAACCAATGCACCTTCAGCCTGTATTCAGGGCATATCCTTTCTATTCCAATGGTATCTCGGAGCAGTTGTTTAAAACGGGCCTCTGCTTACCATCCGGAACAGCTATGACAAAAGATGATATAATAAGGGTAGTAAATTGCATCCGTTCAGTAAATACTGTATAATAATGGCGACACTTTTAACAGATGTACACTTAATGAGGTTCCCGGTTTCAAATCAGGGTTAATCAGTGCCATACATGAACCAATTGATAAATTTTATATACCGTAAACGGCTGATTGTGATCGTCCTTTTACATATGCTGTTCGCGGCCGCAAGCCTCTATTTCTCATTTCTTGTTCGTTTTGATTTTACTTTAGGTGCCAATGAACTTCAAAACGATCCGATGCGTTATCCGCGCTTTTTTTACTACTCTTTACCGATAAACATCGTTTTATACATAATACTATCTGCTTTCTTCAATCTCTTCCAGGGTATCTGGCGATATGTCAGTGTGGATGATCTTAAAGATATTGTCAAGACTTCCGCTTTGACCTCACTTGCATTCATGTCAATAATAGTGATGAGCGGACTTTTTCACGGCTACCCGCGTTCAATTTACCTTTTGAATTTTGTTTTCCTGATAATTCTGAATGGTGGTACGCGATTTACGATTCGTATTCTCAGGGAATCCTTTGCGCCGGCAAGTGATGCCGTAAAAAATGTCCTTATTATCGGCGCAGGTACAGCCGGAAACGAAATCGCCAAGGCTCTTAAAACCGCCCGACGCAAAGATTACGTTCCCGTGGGATTCATTGACAAAGACAAATCAAAACACGGGAAGAGGATTCAGGGGCTTCTTGTGTTCGGGGATATCTGCTCTATAAGACAGATAATAAAGAAACACCGGGTCTACGAGGTTTTCATCGCCATCCCTGAAGCATCCAACAAGTTAGTCCGGGAAATCATGGATGCCTCCAAGCTTCCGGACTGGGATGTTAAATTCAAGATTGTACCCTCCATGCTTGACATAATGAGCGGGAAGCTCAAGATAAACCAGATCAGGGATGTCTCAATCGATGATCTTCTTTCGAGGCCTAATATAACGCTCGATGACACCGGTGTGAGAAAACAGCTTGCTGCCAAAACAGTGCTCATTACTGGTGCCGGCGGATCTATCGGCTCTGAAATTTGTTTCCAGGTTGCCTCTTATAAACCGGCAAGAATAATTCTCCTTGACTCAAGTGAACAGGGCGCCTATAGTGTAGATCAGGAGTTGAAGAAAAAGCACAGGGATATCGCAATTCATACTGTAGTGGGTAATATGCTTGACACTGGTTTCATGGATCTTCTGTTCAGGCGTTTCCCTCCGGATTACATATTCCATGCCGCGGCCTATAAACATGTACACCTCATGGAGTGGAACCCGCTTGCATGTCTCAAGAATAATGTTCTTGGAACCGCTGCACTGGCATCTCTTGCGGAACGACATGGTGTAAAGCAGTTCGTGATGATCTCAACTGACAAGGCGGTCAACCCCCGTGGAATAATGGGAATTTCCAAGCGTCTTGCGGAGCGGGTTGTTTTAGAGAGGGCCTCTTCAGGAACACTTTTTAATATTGTAAGGTTCGGAAATGTGCTTGGGTCAAGCGGCAGTGTGATCCCGCTGTTTCAGAGACAGATCCGCGAAGGCGGTCCGGTAACAGTCACAAGCCCCGATACAAAAAGGTTTTTCATGTCGATCCCCGAGGCTGTGCAGCTTGTCCTTCAGGCATCGACACTGAAGGAATCAAAGGCGATATTCATGCTGGAGATGGGTGAGCCTGTAAAGATTGTGGATCTGGCAAAAAACCTCATAGAGCTCTCGGGCTTGCGGGTCGGTGAAGACATAGAGATTGTTTTCACGGGTATGCGGGTTGGTGAGAAGATCGAGGAGGTTCTCTTGTGTGAAGAGGAGAATATTGTCCCGACTACCTTTGACAAGATCCGCGTGCAGCGCCGAAGCGAGGACAGAACAGATCGTATCGGAAAGTTTATCCACGACCTGAAAAGCAATATTGACCTTGGCGATATGAAGGCGATCTATTCTGATATTGTCGAACTGGTTCCTGAGATGAGCGGCCCGAGCTTTGAGGAGATGATGGAGAATTTGTTCCAGTGATGAGATATTATTTTTTTTTCCCAATTTTTTTCTATCCCCAATACATACAAATTTTAATCCCCAATCTAATTTTTCCGAAGATAAAGACACATCTCATTAGTTTTCCGACCTCTTTTTTTCCTCTCTGTGTTCTCTGTGTCTCTGTGGTGAACCCTCATAATGCTTGTTTCTCTTTATGAAATTAACCTTTTCAGCACAAATGTTACGGACGTCATGCCGTTGAAAAACGGCATCCATCTGAATATTACCAAGAACTGAAAAGATGGTTTCCTGCTTTCGCAGGAATGACGGTACGTGCGGTGTAGGTGGCAGTAAGTTTAGTAGACTAAAATTTATTATTCCTTAAAGATAAAGATGCTTCTCATTAGTTTTTTCCAACCT
>CAYLVN010000383.1:0-3643 GCA_964387115.1 uncultured Fibrobacter sp. | reverse complement strand
TTCTTGCACTATATGAACTGAATATAAGGCACTGGTTTTGCAATATATAACCACCAGATAAAATCCATTTAACCCCTTGAGGTAAAAATGAAACACCAGAATTTTTTTCTGATATCCCTTATATTCTTTTTCATTCTTATGCAGTTTCAGTGCAATGTTCTGCAGCGCCGTGATGGAAACGGAGGTTCATCTCAGGATGAAGCGCTGGCTAAAGTCGATATCAGTGGATTTCTTCCAAATACCATCAAGGGAACGCTTTTCTTTAACCTGGTTGAAGAGAGAGGGATGGTCATTTCCGGAGAGATAGCGGGTTTACTCCCTGACAGCACCTATGCACTCCATATCATGAACGGAACTTGTGATTCAACAGACAGTCTCAGCGATTTTGATCCGGGTAATGCAGGGAAACACGGTCCCCCATGGTTTTCTCCAAGCCAGCACAGGGCAGGAGTTCTTCCAAACATTACCGCAAACGGTGACGGCAAAGCCCAAATAGAGATCTCAGCACCGTGTCTTGATGCTGTTCCCGGGTCCAGTTTTTCGGTACTCGACCGCGTTATAATCATATTTTCCGGTCCCGACAATTACCAAACCGGCCCCGCGGGACAGAAAATCGCCTGCGGAAAAATCACTGCAGCCACTCCGGAGAGCATCAAATAAAGGGTACCTCTAAAATAAATCCAACCTTCAGAGACCCATCTCTGCATCATGGAACTCGCAATTTTCCGTTTTCATAACTATTTTTAATGATCGGCTCCAGCTCAAGAGCTACCATTGTTTACATCTATCACGCCCTTTCAGCTGATTGGAGTCGCAGATTGAGACATATCACGGTAACTTTACATCAAGGATTGCTATGGCAAAACGGGTAAGCGACCTTAAAATACGATGCATTTATCCTCATTTCAGAAAATTTCTGGAGGGACATCCTCAACTTGATTCTCACCTTAAAAAATATCTGGTCGGCAATTACACAATGCCCCCGTCTCTTGCGATACCGATCATTGCAGCTCTTACGCCGCCTGAAATCCAGTTGAATCTTACAGATGATAACATACATCAGGAAATTGATTACGACGAAGATGTCGATCTGGTGGCAATCAGTTGTTTTACTCCGCAAGCAACACGTGCTTATGAGATTGCTGATGAATTCAGGAAAAGAAAAAAGACCGTCATTCTGGGTGGCATACACCCTACCGCAATTCCCGATGAAGCGATACAGCATGCTGATTCGGTCTGTATCGGAGAGGTGGAACCGGTCTGGAATGAAATTCTTGAAGATTGCGCAAGTGGGAACCTGAAGAAATTCTATACTCATTCCCAACCCTATTCACTCGATAAATTTCCCATTCCCAAACGGGATATTTTTCCGCATGATGTTTACAAGTGGAATGCGCATTTAGTACTGACCACCCGTGGATGCCCCGTGCAGTGTGGCGGATGCCCTATTCCGGGAAAAGAGGGAACCTCCGTAAGGCTTCGTCCGGTTCAGAATATCGTCGAAGACATAAAAGGGATGCCCTATAAAGAATTTTATATTACCGATGACACTATAATGCTTCCCGGGAAAAAATATTCCATGTTTCTGCTCAAGCTGATGGAGCAGACTAAAGAGCTTGATGTAAATATCTTCCTAGCATCAACCATGATGATGACCCCGGATCCGGAGTTCTACCGTAAACTTCGCAGGGGTGGAACCGGGTCGATTTATACGATCTTTGGTTTCGACCGGGTTTCTTCACAGCTCATGAGCCCGGAGTGTACAAAAGAGGAGTGGCAGAAGGGGATCGATCTGGTCAGGATGATTGAGGATGCCGGAATTCACTTCTTTGCATCATTCGGCGTTGGATTCGACAACCAGGATTCTCGTGTATTCGATACTATACTCAAATTTGCCAATGAAAGTAAGATCGATCTGGCTGAATTCTATATCATTACACCCTTCCCCGGTACTCCGTTCGGAAAGCAGCTTGAAGCAGAAGGCAGGATTCTCCACAAGGATTATTCCTGCTGGAACCACGGGAACATCGTCTTCAAACCGAAAAATTATACTGAAAAAGAGCTTATGGACGGGTTCTATTACTTGTGGAAAACATTTTACGATGACAAGAAACATGGAGACACACTGAGATCTTTTTCTCTCAGCAAGTCGGTTTCCAGATCCCTGAATGAGTCGGTACAGTCATGAGTCTCAGCAAATTTATCCAATCTCCTGAGCTTCTGGGAAATATAAAAGAGAAAACAACAGCCGAACTCAGAGCCCAGGTGCTCCATAGAGGAAAGCAGTGGTACAGTGAAAATCCGCACGAGACGGATCTGATTGCAGATAACCTGCGCAAGCTTGAAATTCCCTTTACTCCGGAGCTTCTGGAGAAGATCAAAACCAACATCATTCTCCACTACTATGAGAAGCTCCTTCCGTTGTGCGGGGGTGTAGAAAAGTACCATTCTTTTCTGAAAAACAGTGTTGATTGTACAGAAGCAGTCAAAACACTGCGTCTCTCAGTAGCCAGTGGCAGGGGGATGCTTCTTTCTGTGGCGCATTTTGGTGCAGTAGAGTTGCTCAGCCCATCTCTTTCAGCTTACGAATTCCGTCTGAACGTCGCGCTTCGATTTACAACGGAGCAGTTTTCCAGAATGGCTGAAAAACAGTCAAAGGCGATGGAGGAGAGCGGTTTATTTTCGCCGATAAGATTTATTGAAATCGGCAAACCCGGAACATCAGCCGCCCTTGATATGGCAGCGGCACTCAGACGCAAGGAGGTGCTGATTTCAGTATTTGATGAAGAGACACCATATTCCAAGCCTGTTTCTCTTTTCCGCAAAACAGTTCTCGGGGGATCCGGTCTTGACAAGCTATTGGCTTTTGTAAATGCTCCGGTGGATGTCTACACGGCTTTTATGATTCGTGAAGGTGACGACAGATACAGACTGGAACTTTTAAAGCTTCCAGATAACAGCGGGACCATGCTTCAAAGCATGTACCAGCATCTGGAGACGATGGTAATGAGAGCCTGCGAACAGTGGTATTTTCTGCATGAGGAGATACCGTTTGCAGAGAACGTTTGATAGAGCAAGTCTCTTCTTTACCTGACTCTCAGGCAGCCAGAGCACTTAAATAGACCTGCTCAGGCTGAACCCCGACAAACTCACGGTCAATCTGTCCATTTTTGAAGATAATGACCGTAGGTATACCTGTGATCCCATATTCTCTGGAAGTGATCGGGTTCTCGTCCACATTGATTTTATAAACGCTCACCTTTCCAGCCATCTTCTCACTGATACGGTCAATAACAGGACCCACCATCCTGCAGGGCCCGCACCAGGGTGCCCAGAAATCCACCATCACGGGAATATCGGATTCGATTACATCCTTTTTAAAATTGGCATCGGTGGTCTCTTTAGCCATTTTTCTCCTCCTAAGGAACAGTTGCTCAAATCACCGTCTCTCCTTTTCTTTTATGCAACCCTTATGCCACAGCATGGCACAGCAGAGGGTAAACGCTTAACGTATAATGCTTTTCTGGAAGAGGGTGCTCCCCAATACAAGTAATTAGTAAGAATAAGGAGTTTCTGGAAGAGGGGGCCCCTAATACAAGTATTAGCAAGAATTAAAGATAAAGACTTTTTGGAAGAGGGCGTT
>CAYLVN010000382.1:3401-3664 GCA_964387115.1 uncultured Fibrobacter sp. | reverse complement strand
AGGGATCCGGAATCGCAGGTAAGACAGCTGTCATTATAACCTTCCAAAGCCTTTTGGCAGTCAAGATCAGAGAGGATAAACAGGATGCGTTGCACGGTTATGTTCATAGAGTCTATCGAAAAGCTCAGGTTCCCGGCATCGGATATCTCGACCCCGGGCCGTTGTACGGGATGAGCGACTTTCTTTAAAAGGGCATTTTCCGATAGTCCGGTATCTGCCACTAAACACACTTTTACCTGCCGCAAGAAACATCATCGAAAAAA
>CAYLVN010000382.1:0-3391 GCA_964387115.1 uncultured Fibrobacter sp. | reverse complement strand
CCGCCCGGATTTCCGCTTCCTGTTGCACCGGCCAGTTCAGATGGGCCGCTGCAACGGAGAGCTGCGATTATCAGTGCAGCTGTAAGTGTTAATATGAAAACGCTTCTCATTCTTTATTTTCTTTCTTGCGGGAGAGAGGGAAGAGCTGCATGTTAACCTGAAATACCTGCTCCGTGTCTTTCTGCTTTTGTCCAAATGCGAGTATTTCATCCCAGAATGCTTCCATTTTTCTCTTAAGCTCAGGATATGCCTCAGTGGGGATACCGAGCGTAACGCTCCGCAGGTCCCGTTCCCCTGAATCAAACCTGTCAACTGCCTCTTTGCCAAGTTTAATCATTTCTTTGGTGTATTTGGAAATTGCCAGAGACAGGACTTCCGAAGGCGTCTTTACTACCTGATCACTTAGAATCCACCGTTTTCCTTCGCGACGAATAAGAGATAGTTTCTGAAGCAGGCCTATTGCTTTTCCTATTTTGACAGGAGAAACAGCGGGAACAATCCGCTCGGCAATCCAGGAAGGGTCATCCGGATAAGCACTGCAGGTGACAAGTTCTCTTACGACCGGCATGTACCAGTGCGAAAAATACTCATAATGTTCCTTGCGAAGTTCTTTTGAAATAGAGCGATGGCGCGTGCTGATAATTCGCTGCAGAAGCTGGTCTTTTTCTTCACTGGTCTTTGCGTGATCGAATCTGATGATTGTTTGGAAATATTGTTTTTCTCTTTTGGATAGTTTAAGGCTTTCTGCCAGCATCGAGACCGCATCAGGAGAGATGTTAAGTTTACGGTCGCGTATAAGCTGAAGAAAGTTGGGGGAGCTTGACCCGGCCATGCGGGCAATGGTGCGGTAGGAAAAGTCAGAATCTCTTTCTTTGGATTTGTCGGCAAGTTCGATCAGAAAATGCCGGTAATCAATAAAGTCGAAAATTGAAACAGCTTTTTTCTCTTTCATGTTTTCTACCGCCTCTTCCTATTATACATCGAAAAAGAAGATAAGGAAAGAAAAAAATTGACGTAAAAAAATTATACACATGAAATAGAAATGGGCAGTAAAACAAGTATGGTAAAATTATATTTGATATTAAACTCAAAAAAACTTATAATTTGTTATACAGATAAAACTCAGACTCTTTCCTGGGAATTGCTATGGAAGACCTCTCAAAGTATAAGGCTGTTATCCTGTGCGGCGGTCAGGGGACACGGATACGGGGCGTTGCTGATAACCTGCCCAAGCCCCTGATCGATATTGGCGGCAAGCCGATCCTCTGGCATATAATGAAGATTTACTCTTCTTATAATATCAACAAATTTGTACTCTGCCTTGGGCACAAGGGAGAAGCAATCATCGACTATTTTGAGAATTTCCACGCCAGAAATAACGATTTCACCATGCGCATAGCTGATAAAGCCGGTAAACAGTTTTCCCTCGATGAAAAGGCTGACAGGTCGGTGGATAACTGGGAGATTACATTTGCCCTTACAGGTGAAGCCACCATGACTGGCGGACGCCTGAAGCGGATCCAAAAATACATTGACCAGGACGCTTTTTTCTGCACGTATGGTGACGGTGTCTCTGATGTAAACATAAAAGATCTTTACAGGTACCATAAGGAAAAAAACAGGACTGCCACTCTGACCGGTGTGCATCTTCCCACCACTTTTGGAGTAGTGGAAGCCGATAGTGATGGAATAATAACCTCTTTCAGAGAAAAACCGGTTTTGCCAGGTCTGATAAACGGTGGCTACTTTGTTTTTAAAGCGGAGATTTTTGATTATATCGACGATGACAGCACTGTTCTGGAGGAGATGCCTTTTAAGCGGCTCGCGAGAAAGTCACAAATTTCCATGTTCCATCATGAGGGTTTCTGGCACTGCATGGATACCTATAAGGATTATATGACGCTTAATTCCATGTGGAACGGCAAGGCGGCTCCCTGGAAAATCTGGTAGAGAACTAATTTGCGCAAGGATAAATAATGGCGCTTTTTGGCGGAATTTACAATAAAAAGAGAGCGTTTGTTACGGGGCATACCGGGTTCAAGGGCTCCTGGCTGAGTTTCTGGCTGTCAAAACTGGGAGCAGAGGTTACAGGGTATTCCCTTGAGCCATCAAGCGATCCCAGCCACTTCGGGCTCCTCCAGATTGACATAAATTCTACTATGGGGGATATCTGTGATTCAGAGAAGCTGCAGTCAGCAGTTAAGAGTGCACAGCCGGAAATAATTTTTCATCTTGCGGCACAGCCCCTTGTGAGGGTGTCCTATGAGGATCCTGTAGGCACATATAGAAGTAATGTTCTGGGTACTCTTCAGGTCTGTGAGGCTGCAAGGTGCTGCCCTTCAGTAAAGGCGATAGTTGCTATAACAACCGATAAAGTTTACCAAAACCGTGAATGGGAGTGGAGCTACCGGGAGATTGATCCTCTGGGTGGACACGACCCCTACAGCTCATCAAAAGCCTGCGCTGAGATACTCCTTGCAAGCTACCGCAGTTCCTATTTCAATCCTGCGGAGTTTGGGAAAACCCATGATGTGCTTCTTACGAGTGTGCGCGCTGGAAATGTGATCGGGGGCGGAGACTGGTCAAAGGACCGGCTGGTTCCCGACCTGGTCAAGGCTGCGGCTGCGGGAGTAAAGGCAGTTATACGCAACCCCCATTCTACCCGTCCATGGCAGCATGTCCTGGAGTGCTTGAGCGGTTATCTCTGTGTCGGGCAGCAGCTTCTCTTAAGAAAGCAGCAGTTTGCGACTGCTTTTAATTTCGGCCCGGCTCACAATGATGCTCTTCCTGTGGGTAAGCTGGTTGAGATGGCCGCAAAAGAGTGGCCGAAAATCGAGTGTGAATTTCTAAGCAATCATAAAGAACCCCATGAGGCATCAAGGCTTCACCTTGACTGCAGCAAGGCACATTCGCAGCTGAACTGGCTCCCTGTGTGGAACGTTGAGCAGGCAATGAAGAAAACTATTTCATGGTACCGTGATTATTACCAGTCCGGAAAAGTAAATACCGGTCTGGATCTGGACGGTTATATAAACGATGCAGCCGCAAAGGGTGCCACATGGATATGAGAGTACTTGTTACCGGAGCAAACGGCTTTGTAGGAAAAAATCTGATCGGCAGATTAAACACTATGCCCGGATTGTCAATTGTAGCAACGGACCTGCATGGTGACTTCTCAGGGGATAAAGCTGAATGTATCACCTACTGAAAAGGTGATCTTTCTGATCCGGAATTTATGGATTCACTCAGAAACCTGTTTTCTTTTGATGCAATAGTTCATCTTGCAGCTGTGCTGCCTCAGAACGAGGATGCCACAACTGGTTCTACAGTGATGAATTTTAATTTCAATACGACATATTTACTGCTTGAAATCGCACGTATCTGTAAATCC
>CAYLVN010000381.1:0-3666 GCA_964387115.1 uncultured Fibrobacter sp. | reverse complement strand
GCCTCTGAAGTAAATGGGCATTGATTAATTGCCAGCATCCTGTTAATTTAAAAGAGGAGGTGAATATGAATGAATCAGACAGAATAAAATTCACCGTATATCTTCCGGGAAGGATAATAGATAAGCTTAAGATTCAGGCCGCTCAAGCCGGTTTGATGAGTTATTCAGGAATTACAGAAGGTATAGTTACCAGGGTCTTTACTGAATTTAGTGATATGAAAGACTTCGTGGAATTGATGAGGATACAAAAATACCAGGGCTTTTTAACAGATTTCATACCGGTGAAGCGTGGCAGGCCTCCTTTAACGCGGAAAATTGTTATCAAACAGAAAATCACCTTTTATGTATCGCATCAGTTTTTTAAATTAGTGAAAAGGTATCAGAGGCGCTTTAATCTGAGCTCATCGAGCCTCGTGGAGATGTCTTTGTTGATTCACTATAAAGGTGGATTTTAAATGCCGTCATGCTGGCAATAAGGCGCGGCGCATAATTTATCTTATGTAAACTAAAATAAATAGATACCCCTATTTATTGTTTTAGAAGGAATTTTTAACAGAGGAAAATGCGTAGTTTTAATATGTCTCCAAATGATTTATATACTCCCCCGAATCTGGACAGCAGGCGAGAGAAACTAATCGCGCTGGGTCCTGAAGTACTTGCTGATGCCCTCCTGCAGGTGTCGGGGCAGAATAGCGAAATCGAAAACCTGATTGATCGGCTCATATCTTTACCCGAAGAAAATCTTTCCAGGTTCAAAAAGCGGCTCGCCAGACTGAGAAAAATGCGAAAGCCGCTTTTCGGACGAGCATCGATGGAATTCGGAAGTGAGTTGAGAGATATCCTGGAGGACCTAAAAAGCTGTGTCAGGGACCCGCGTGAAGGTGTAAAGCTGGTAGCGGATTTTTATAGAACCGACAAAAGTATCTTTGAGTACTGTGATGATTCCAGTGGATACATTGCCGATATTTTCAGGTATGAAGCAAAAGAACTATTTGTAACCTATGCATCAGCCTGTAATGATAAAGCGTGGATTTGCGATCTTCTCATTGAACTTAGTCAGGGTGATGAGTTTGGAATCAGGGCATCGCTGTTTGACAGAGTAAATGAATTCCTGCCTGAAGATTGCATTACAGTTTTGATTGATAAAATGTGGCTGCTTGCAGAGATTAACAAAGACCACGATTATACCTGGTTATCAAGGTTAGAAACCATAGCGGTGCAGATAAAAGATGCATCCCTGTTTATCCGATCAAGAATCGCACATAGTGGTCAACTCTTCCCTGCCGATTATATCAAAATAGCCCGCATTTATCTCGATGCCGATGATGCAGTAAATGCGTTGGAATGGCTGAATAAAATGCCATCCAGAGAGCCGGTTTTTGAATACGATCGTAAACAAATTCTCTTAGCTGCATATAATAAACTGGGTGACAAAGACAATGCAGGCCAGGCTGCCTGGGAAATATTCAAGGAGCACCGCAATAGTGATAATCTTAATTCGCTTCTTGAATGTGTTGGTCAGGACAAGAAAGAGGAAATAATTGACGGTGAAACGGCAATTATCCTGCAGGAAAAAGAACTATCCTATACAAATGTCTCTTTTCTTATTCAAAACGGCAGGATAGATCAGGCAGAGATTTACATATTTGACAAACTGGATCAGATCGATGGTGACTATTACACCAGTGTTCTTCCTCTTGCAGAAGAATTCGAAAAGAATGGAAGGTATCTAACGGCCGCTATTCTTTTCCGGGCGCTTCTGGAATCAATTTTAGACAGGGCACAATCAAGATACTACCACCATGGGGTACGATATTTGAAAAAACTCGATGAGCTCAGTATGAAGATTGACAATTGGGGTAAGCTGCTCCCCCATTCTGATTATCTCGGATCAATAAAGCAGAAACATATCCGGAAGACGAGTTTCTGGGGGAAATACGATTGTTAAACTTAAACTATGGTGATAGAAATTCGCCAGACAGTGTCTGGCAAACAGAAAATCAGTATCAGCCGATAACTTACTTATGTGACTGCTAAACTAACTTCCGCAGTATTTATACCCTGTTAATTCCATAAATCGCGCTTTTGCTTTTGCCTGCTGCGGATGCTCGTTGTTTTTTGCCCAATCTTCAAGAAGCGCCTGTTTGTCATGGTCCCATGTGATCAATTTGTTTTCGAGCCAATATATAATTATTTCCAGTGGTGAGATATTGCCCTGGAAATCTTCTTTGAACTCCTGTGAACTGAATTGAACGATTCCTTTGTCTCCAGTGGTCACCTTATATTCAAGTGAAAGAGCATTTGAGATCAGTTTCATATCCTCATAGCTTAGATCAAAGAATTTGCCTGTTTTCTGGTTTATTGTTCCCTGAAAATTCAACTCGCGGATAACCTGAAAGAAAAGCTCTTCTTTTTGTTTCTGATCTGAATTCAGGACGAGGGGTTTGACTTTTGATCTTATCTCTTTGACCCATGGGTATTTACTTTTAAATTTTGTAGTCTGGATAATTTCATCATGGATTTCCCGAATGGTTTTGCACCCATATTGGTCATTTCTGAACATGTCCGGTGCTATCTGCAGGAGCATCAGTATTGAAGAGGTATCACAGAGAATGAACATATTACAGATACCTCTTATCTTCAGGAATTTCGCCTGATAATTTCACTAATGACCGCTTTTGCATCGATTGTATTATCAAGGCCAAGCAATTCACCTGATTTGCGTATTGAATATTCCGGTATTTGCTTTTCAATTAAGGACATAAAATTTGGTGAAAAATTGTAAAGCATATCAACATAATGCCGGGGGTCATCATTCGGGAAGAGAATCTTCCGTAAAGTTGAAACAGTATGTTTAAGGTTTGTAGCGGCACCGCCGATCTTAACATCTTCGGGCATTATACCTTTGTGTTTAAGACGATAGTAGATACCAAAGAGAGAATGTCCATTCTCTATTGAGATTTCTTTCATCCGGTTGATTATGGTACCTGGGTCATCAGACTCGGTTATGTATTTGGAAACATTTTTTACATAATAATCTGGAAACTGTGTCAATTCGGCTACCAGATCACAGAAATTCTCTTCTTCCTCTACTTTAATCTGTTTAGGATCCTCATCTCTTATCGCGTGAACAGTTTCATGTAAAAGGTAATAGATCAGGTCCAAAGGACTGGTATCGATATTCACAAACACCACACGGTGTCCGGCTATCCGGGAGTAAAAGGCATAAGAACTTTTCTTTATTTCATCCGGAAAAGACCTGAAGATTGTGTAAATCTGCAGCCTGGCAAGCAAACTGAAGGCGCTTTGGAAATCCATTGGTTTGCCACTGTCCACGCAGGATATTTCACGAAGTTTCTCGGCGATTATAGCGGCATTTTCAGGGGATTTCTTTTGTACCCTTACAACAGGAAGTACAGAAACTGTTGGTGCCTGACGGAAAAGGTTCAGATACTGTGAAGCTAATTTCTGGGAGGCATCAAGCATTTCAGGTGAGACCGGTTTTTTGCGGATAGTCCTGTGCAACGGCACTGAAAGGAGGCTTTCTGTTTCCCCGGAGAAAAAATCGCCCGGTTTCAGATTGAGAAGGGTGCAGAGCTTAACCAAATGGCCACCCCGGGGAACAGTTCCGCTCACCCAGGCATTAACAGTCTGCCTTGATACACC
>CAYLVN010000380.1:2849-3696 GCA_964387115.1 uncultured Fibrobacter sp. | reverse complement strand
AATCTGAGTTAAATCATACAATTCGGGTGTGAGAAAAATCCAGAGATTCAAGTTTGATCCATGAAAAATCGCATTAATCTTCTGATTTTGGATTATTTTGAGCTAAAGGCACCGACCATATTTATTACTCTGATTTCAGATCATTTTAAGCTAAAGGCACTGTACGGCGTGGCCCCCGGGCACCAGTCTCTCAAGCATGTATTTCCTACAGGGGGCACGCACGTTGCACCCTCCAGGAATAAGACATAAGTATTTGGTGGCAGACATGTATTTTTGATTTCAAAAAAGGGATTACTATTTGCATTATGGTTTCCGGCTTTCGCCGGAATGACGTTGAAAAGGCTGTAACTGCTTTACTCTTTTTCGTGTATTTCGTGGTTAATTATCTTAATCTTTATGTATTTCGTGGTTCAAGCCTCAAAAAAGATTCATCAGTTTACTAACCGAAAATGTCTCATTGCGAATCAGCGCAACGCAGGCGCCTCTCAAATTAAGGTTTTTACCTGCTTTGATGACTCTCCGGCCGGGGTTGATGCTCTTTTGAAGAAGGCACCTGCCCTGAAGATTGAACAGGAGAATTTCTCCTTTAAATGAAGGATTTATTCCGTTAATGTGAAGAGTTCCAGATAAATTATTGTACATCACGCTGAAATTTTGAGTCCTTTTGCCCAGGGCTGCTCCGGATGCTTTCCCGGGAAAGGCATCACCAGAGCAGTTTTCAAGATATCCAAGAACAAGAACCCAGGGCGCGTTCTGATTAATAGCATTCTCATTAGATGCCCAGCTGCCGCGGGAATCTATGTAGCACTTTGCAGGCGGTGTTTGGGATTCTATAAGGGAAATAAGC
>CAYLVN010000380.1:0-2839 GCA_964387115.1 uncultured Fibrobacter sp. | reverse complement strand
CCTCATCGGCACCCGATACGCTCTGATTTGGACCGCCCACAACCAGACCCGGTACCGGCGCATCGATCATATCTCCCGTGCTGGGCCTGTGATGAGGGTTCATGGGAGAAAGAGAGCCTACACCTGTCACAAAACTGTAATCAGTCGGGTTTCTGCCGAGCAGAAAATCGGCTGTCAATATGAGGGCGTCAAGGTATTTCTGCTGTTTTGTCAAATGATGCGCATAGGCCAGTATAACACCGATATTTCCTGCTGTGCCGGCTGACCCCCACTGATAATTCGAATTTTTCATGGGAGTACAGTAAGCCGACGATCTCACATCCGACACTATTAAATCAGCGCTGGTAATAATTTTTGTTCTAGCCTCATTTCCCACAGTTTCCGGAATGCTGCTTCCGTTTACGGCAAGAGAGAAAAATCCCAGATTACCTACATCCTGCCACCATGCGTGTTCTGAAAAGTTCATGTTCACCAGTCTGGCAGAAAGGCTATCCCTGTACACGGATTTTCCGGTCGTTATCAAAAGCTCCGAAAGAGCCCAGAAAAACTCATCTTTATAAGCAGCATCCGCTCCATCTGCATACGGCCCTGTACCCTCGGTGTTTTCCGGATGAGGCACCGAGGGGTTTGAAACAGCCCACTGCCACGCCTTTTCAGCACTTTGAACACATTGAGCCGCAAAGTCCTGATCATACTGACCGTATATTCGTCCGGCCATTGCCATGACTGCCGCGAAATCAAGAGTTGATGTTGTGGATTTGCCAATTATATAACGTTCTTTGAAGTCTTCATGAGGAAGGACATCTTCTGGCCAGTAGACCGGGCCGACCTTGAAAAAAACTCCCCCGTCAATGTCCTGCATCCTTATCAGCCAGTCAAGCTCATATTTCACTTCATCGAGCAGGTCGCTTTTTCCGTTATCTGATTCCGGAATATCAAGCGATGAATCATCGATTATTTCCGGGCACATTTCAAAAAAGCCCAGCAGTGTCCCGACTGTAATTCCAGCATTCACCACGTATTTACCATAATCCCCGGCATCATACCACCCCCCGCTCACATCTCTGCTTGCCGGCCCGTCACTGAGCGCCTCAAGGAGAGTAAGATCGGTATCAGGATGCCCTGCAGGGCGCTCATATTCGCCTGCATACCGGGAATCCAGGCCAAAGCTGCAGCGCTGGAAGTAAAAAGATTTCAGGATACTGTTCAAGGCACCTCTGAAGACACTGTCCCCTATTACAAATTGATGAGAAGAGAGGTTATCTCCGACATTAAGCCTGTAAATACCTGGTGTGGTAAATCCTGTAAAGTCGGCTGTAGAAACATTCTCCCCGGAGGGTTTATAAGGACTGTTGCCTGGAAGATCCCCTTCATAAACCACCTGACCCGACATATTTGTGATAGTGAAGCGACTGAAACCGTCTGCAACAACAGACGCTTTCTTTATTGCCCCGGGGTAGTATCCTGCCTGGTTTATATGAACAGGGCTGTATTCCTGAGCAAACAAGGCAGCTGAAAAGAGGAGCACAAACAAGATCATTTTGTTGACCTTTCTACAGTTTTATCTAATCACCGGTCTATTTAAGGTCCATAGCAAACAGGTCTTAATTTAGTGGATAATTGTACTCAGCGGGTTGAATAATATTGAGAGTTCAGTTCCGATTAAGAGGCAGTGTCACTACAATGGAACTCCTCACATTGTTTATTCTCCTGTAAGATCGTCCATTCAGCGAAAAAACATTTCCACTTAAGCCCGGAGTAGCCGTAGAGAGGTGCAGCTTTTTACCTGACTGCGTATGTAAGAAGTTTGCAGTTTCAAATTTCACAGGATTCCGTACCGGTGAACCCCATAACCCGAACGGCTCCCCGTTAAAGGATAGAAGTTTCAGTTTCTCAATACAGTTACCGGTAGATCTGAGTGAATCGTAAACCATTCCGGTATTCTGGGCGAATCGTTTTGTTCCCGCATTAAGCAGGTAAAGGGAATCATTTCCGGTCCAGACTTTCTTCAAATCTGCGGAACTGACTGAATGAGATCTGTAAAGAGGATTTATCATCGCTACCGGCTCCTGATCCCTTGCCAGGATCTCATCATACAGGGCATCCTCGACTACTGCGATAACATTAAACCTGAAGTAAAAAGAAATATTGAACTGGTTTTCGATAACATCGGCCCGAATCGCCCCGTCCCTTTCCTCAGTTGTTCTAATTCCGCTCTCATCGATGTTAAATATGTAAAGTGTGTCGGAATTCATCATTTCATAATCGTCCAATGTAACGACCACCTTGAGTGATTCGGTTATCATCAGATTATCAAAATCGTACCCCAGTGGTACTCTCTGATATTGGTACACCCACTGGTTTCCCAGTCTGTCAGGACAGAAATCAGTTATCATCTGCTGGGCCTGAGCATTCAGGATACAGGTAAACAGCAGTAGAATAAAGGCTCGCATATGTGCTCCTTATTCGGGTGATTTACAATATAAATTCTGATCATTAATAATTAGAATTTATGGTTTGGTTGGAAGTCTGTCCTCTTACATATTTTTCAGGAATTTTTGGTTTGGCCGGGAGGCCCTTTATTGGTGAGCTTACAGCCGCCATTGTCATTTAAATTTTAAACTGTGTCTCAAAATTTGAATTTAATAGAAAAATGGCAAGCCTGTCCTCTGACAAATTATTCAGGATTTTTGGTTTGGCCGGAGGCCCTTTATTGGTGAGCTTACAGCAGTCATTTTCATATACATTTTAAACTGTGTCTCAAAATTTAAATTTAATAGAAACATGGCAAGCCTGTCCTCTGACAAATTATTCAGGATTTTTGGTTTGGCCGGAGGCC
>CAYLVN010000379.1:0-3699 GCA_964387115.1 uncultured Fibrobacter sp. | reverse complement strand
GCCAGAGCTTCAGGGATTACAACAACCAAATTCAATCCTCTTCCGGATATTGAACGGGAATACTATGTCGAGAACCGGTATAATATAAGTGTAACCGGGGGTTATCACGAACTGGCGGAATTTTTTGCATTTCTTGCCAATTTCCCGCTGATTATCAATTTGACATCTGTAAATATCGCGACGAATCCTGATGCGGCGCATTCGAGTGCTGATCTTGAATACGAAACATCAGTCCCGAGCGTGGTTTCATCATTTGAAATGACAACGTTTTCTTCGAAGAAATAAATATGGCCAATATAACTGAAAAAACCGGATCTTTACTCTGTTGGCTGGTGCTTCTGATGTGGACAGCCGCATCGGGTTACGTTCCGGTAATCACAGATTTGACAGTCGCAGGCGGCTCGAGAGGAATCGCGATTTCGATTGCCTCTGATTCACCTGTGGAGGCAACAGTCACAAAGAAGGAACGTTCCTCGGTAAAGATTACTCTCAGTAACTGCGTATATGGCTTGAAATCCTATTCTTATGATTTGTTCGAGGCTGGTGCGCCTGTTAAAAAAATAAGTGTCCAGGAGGCTGGAGGTAAAAGCGTTGAAGTGACATTTTTGCTCAATTCGGTTCTCGATGAAAAAATCAGAGTTCAGCATAAAGGAAACCGCTGTCTGGCACTTTTAAGCGGCAATCCCGTTGACGAATTCAGATGGAATGCCTCAGATCTTGCAGAAAACAACCATCAAACAGGTCTCCATAAGGCATCGGCGGGAAATTCCAGAGTCTCCGGCTTGAAAACTATCCGCTTCCTGCGGCGTGAAGCTGTTGGTGAACTCTCATTTCTATTTGATAATGAAGTCACCGGGAAAATTAAAAGAGATGCAGATTCAATTGTCATACTTTTCAGCGATGCCGTAAATGGTCTTGACAAAGCCTCACTTACACTGCCCGAAGGAAGTGTATACAAAAAAATCGATATCCGTGAAAAGAAAATCGGAGATTCAAGTCTGCTGGGCGTGATTGTCAAAACCGCCCCTGAGTTCTCAGGCAGCTCACAGAGTATCGCCCACTGGAGCGGGGATGTAGTTACATTGTATGCTTCTGTGGAGAACGACCGTAAAGTTTCACTCTGGACTTCATCCGGAGAGGCCCAATGGGAGTATGACTTTTACCGGATACCCGATTATGATGTTGATTTGAAGTCAATGGGTGAAAGGGCACTCAGGGATGTTGAATCGCAGCAGGAAATCGGATCAACTTTCAATGTAAACGGGAAATCCGGGATTACTGCATCTGTTAAATCAGTTGACACTCATCCTTCTGCATCTTCCTTGATACAAAAGACAGCAGAATCCTACCAGAAAAAAACAGCTGAACCTCTGGTTGTTATTGCCGACAAGGTAAACTATCGCAATGCACCCTCAAAAGACGGGGAGGCTTTAGGGCAGCTTTCCATGGGTGAGAACCTGAAGCTTGTCAAAAAAGAGAACGGATGGGTCTCATTCAGCAGCTCAGGAACTCAGGGGTGGGTTCTGGGAAAATTCGTTGCCGACAGCAGCAAGGTTACTTCTGCACAGTGGGAAAAAATCAACCTGAAGAGAGCTGTTACCCGGACAGCGGTAAAGCAGGAAGAGAGAGTCGCACCTGATATCACCATCGATACGGGTGACTACAAAAACAGCATTGCAGCTATTGCTGATTCAGTGTTCACCCCACCGAGCCCTTCAAAACGGATAATAAAATATAACGCTTTCGGCAGAGACCCGTTTGTTTCACTCAACAAGGATTCTATCTCATCAAAAGGGCGTCCTTTTATTGAGAACCTGAAACTGGTCGGGATATTGTATGACAATACAGATAAAGTGGTTCTTCTGGAAGACCGGCTCAACACTAAAAAACCATTCACGCTCAGGGAAGATGACCAGATTGAGCATGGAAGAGTTTTGAAGATCTACAAGGATAAAGTTGTGTTCCTGTTGACAGAGTACGGGATTTCCCGGTCTTATACCATGCGCCTTTCCAGTAATTCACGGCAGGAAGCGGGGAATTGATGAAAATGGAAGTTATTATCTCGATGTTGATGTTCATTGCGGTCTGTACAGGTCTCTCTCCGGCACAGCAAACAGGTGTGGCTCAACCGGTGGTGACTAAAGACAAGATCATCGATTTCTTTGAAGTCCATGATGCTGATGTCAGATCGGTATTCAAACAACTCAGTGCTTACAGCGGCGTGGATATCGTAGTGAGTGAAGATGTAAAGGGTACAGTGTCACTTACTGTTACCAATAAATCATGGGGTGAAATTCTTGGCATAATATGTAAAGTACACGACCTGGCCGCCGCCAACGAAAACTCCTATGTTTATGTTATGAAAAACTCCGATTTTCTCAAGCGTCAGATCGATAATGCCACAGGGATCCAGACCGCCCAGGACATCAGCCCTCTGAGACGGGAACTGGTAAGAGTCAATCATGTCCCGGCCAGAGAGATAGTAGAGTCGATTAAATCACTGCTTTCAGCGCGGGGAAAAGTCACTTTAATCGAACACAACAATTCTCTTATTATTTACGATACACAGGAGAACATCACTCAGGTAAAGAAAATGATCGCTGACCTTGACAGAGAAGCCGCACAGGTGCAGATCTCATGCAAGATCATCGAGGTAAGCTCAGGCGCGATCCAGAGAATGGGTGTTCATTTCGGTTACAAAAACGGATCATTTGAAGCCACTCAAGTCCCAAATCCGGAGGCCGGGATAATAAGCGATGCTATAGAGAGGGTTACCTATGGCATAATCAGTCCCGAGAAATTCTCTGCCGCACTGGAATTCCTGTTTACTGACAATAAAGGGGAAATAGTTGCCCAGCCTCAGATCACTACTCTTGACAATAAAGAGGCAAGGATATTCATGGGACAGCAGGTTCCTGTAAAGATCCGCGATGAAGCCGGAAATACTGTTGTACAGATGATTAACGCGGGAACAGCACTTGTCGTGAAACCGCACATCTCCGGTGAAGGGCGTATACTGCTTGAGCTGAGCCCCAAAAAAGAATCCTACACCATGCTTGAAGGGCAGCCTGTCATCAACGAACAGAGTGCGACAACTAATGTCGTTGTATCAAACGGTGAAACTGTTGTCATCGCTGGCTTGACATCTAATGAAACACGCAAGGTGGAATCCGGCATTCCGTTCCTCAAAGACATCCCTCTGATCGGTAACCTCTTTAAAAGATCAGAAAAAAATGTCGATAAAAAAGACCTGATAATCTTTGTCACTCCCCATATCATTCAAGATGGAACCGGGGCGGCTCCTCTTCAGCAGCCTGCCACCATCCAGGATATCAAAGAAGAATAACACCGGAATTACCGGAAACTCCGATTTTCTCCGACGATCTATTATGTAGACCGCCGGAGTCCTCTTTTTTTCACAATATTTATTGACACTCTCCGGCATATATTGTATACTCATCTCCTAAGTAGTAGCACCGGTTGTGGTATAACACTTTGATCCCTGAAGGAGCGGTTTTAATGATCTCCACCATCAGAAAGCGTGACGGAAAGCTTGTTCCATACGATAACTATAAGATAGCCAACGCAATTTTCAAGGCCGCCGAATCGGTCGGCGGGAAAGATTTCGGCGTGGCACTTTCGCTGGCAAAAAGTGTGGAAGAAGCCCTGAACCGCAAGTTCCATCCTAATTCCATTCCT
>CAYLVN010000378.1:0-3716 GCA_964387115.1 uncultured Fibrobacter sp. | reverse complement strand
ATCTTCGACGGGCTGGAGCGCAAGAGGGGGCACCCTCTTCCAGAAACACATAAGATTCACTTGTATTGGGGGCACCCGATTCCAATAATTTCTTAGTCTGGTTTCCGGCCTTCGCCGGAATGACGGAAAGATCATGGGTGTAATCAATTTCCCCCTTTCATTTCCATCCGGCGGTCCATATAATATATTGAAATATGCAGTGGGTTTAACGTGTCTGCTGCAGTCGGGCAGGTTGCAAACATCTTAAAAGAGGAGTTTTGAGGTGAAACAGTCATTACAGGTAATTGTTGCACTGATAGTTGTCTGGATTCCCATGCAGAGTCAGGCTCAGATGACGATTAAATTCAGGGGCAGTGACGGGTGGGGACTGGCAAGCCGTTATGAGCAGACGTACACAAATTTTTCACTTCAGACATACTATGGAACGATCACAAAAATTGACACTGTCATACCATCCAGTGACATGGGTTCTGGAATAAGTGTAACACTTAAAACAGCTAACAGTGAAGAATTTGTTCATCTCGGACCATCCTGGTTTATACTGCATCAGGATATGAATCTTTCAAACGGCAATAAAATCGAGGTCAAGGGCGCAAAGGTTTCTTTCAACGGTAAGACGGTGATAATGGCGGCAGAAGTGAGAGGTAAGGATCGGATTCTCTATCTGAGAGACGAGGACGGGATCCCTTACTGGTGTGCCTGGAGGAAAAAGTAACTTCAGGGTACCTCTAAAAATTCATTTTTTGCTGCGGCCGGCTTCGAATTCTACTGCGCTGCCGTTGCACTCAATCGACCAATCACAGCGGATTAGCCTCTTTCGTGCTCCTGGCGCAGCGAATTCTCGCTTGCGCCTCGCTTGAAAACTGAATTTACAGAGGTCCCTTTTAATCGATCTTGAAGGCGCGCTTTGCCCGGTAGCGGTCCAGCTTTAACCTTAACACAAGAGAATTTCTGCTCATATTATAGTTCTCCTGTTTCTCTTTGGGCAGATCGGATATTTTTGCATTCTCAAATCCCAGCTGAGTAAACCAGTCTGATGTCTGAGTAGTCAATACAAATACTGCCTTGAGTTTTGCAACTGTAGCTTTTTCGATCAGAAAAGTAACAATTTTCTTCCCGATACCAAGACTTGTATACATCTCATCTACTGCGATAGCGGCTATTTCAGCCTGCCGGTCAGGGTAGACATGAAGAGCGCCACAGGCATGCACAGTGCCGTCCACATCGTAAACAACGTAGTCGTTGATTTTTTGCTGAAGGTCGGATGCGCTGCGCTTGATCAGTATCTTCTCATCGATAGCCGGCTGCATGACGGACAGGACCTCCGGAATATCTGAGACAGTCATGGGGCGAATGTGATCGTGCTGGTTTGCGTAGATCATGGTGCCCAGACCACGGTTTGAAAAGATCTCTTTGAGAATCATTCCGTCTGCCCGGCCGTTTACAATATGCACTCTTCTTACACCGCTTTCGCAGGCACGGCAGGCAAGGGACACCAGTTCCAGTTTCTCTTTGTTGGGGGAATCCGCGTTCATCTTAAGAAATGATTCAGCCTGAGGATAAGTGAGCTGGGAGATGATATTGCTGCTGGATATATAAACACCTTCCGGTACATTGAACCCGTCGGCTCTGATTTCCCCTTTATCGGTCACAAAGAAAAGCTTTGCTGCGTTAAGCTGAACGCTGATTGTAAATGCAAGTTCATTTGAGGATAGATTATATGGTTTCCCACTCATGCTCCATCCGATGTTGGGGAAAATGGGAATGAGGTTATCCTCAAGGACATTTTTAATTATCTCTATCTGAAGTTTTTCGACTATTCCGGAGCTCTGGAAATTGACTCCATCCCTTACTCCGATACTTCTTGCTCTTACCCAGTTTCCGATTACGGCATGGGCACCGTTTTCAGCTAACATTGTCATAATATTATTGGATACATCAAATGCGGCCATCTTTATAAACGGTATGGCCTCAGGTGGTGAGATGCGGACTCCGCCTGCTGTTTGACAATCGATCTGGTAGGTTTTCAGTACATCATCTATCCGTGTTCTGGAGCCGGGTACCAGAATAATGCGTATCCCCATCCTGTGAAGAAGAACAAGATCCTTGATCAATGATGGGAAGTAAGGGCTGGTAATCAGGATATCGTCTATTTTTATGACGAATATTTCGTTTTTAAACTGGTCAATGTATCCGAAAGCCTGTCGGATGATTTCGACTTGCTCTTTGAGTTTTGAATTGTCCATTGAAAAATTCGCTCCGGAAGTATGCTTGAAAAATAAAAATAGTATCTGCCCCGGAGGGGGAAGTAGTGAGAGGCGTTAAGCGTTCAGAGGTTCAGGGTTCAGGGTTCAGAGGTTCAGAGGTTCAGAGGTTCATTATTGGCGAACGCTGAACCCTGAACGTTGAATGGCGAAAGGTTTATACTTGGCGAACGCTGAACGCTGAACCTCTGAACGCCTTTTTTTTCGCTTTTGCTGTAAAAAATTGTGCCATTTGATATAATTAAGTAATGCAGGGAAAAAGGAACTTTTTGATGACGCAGTATTGGCGTGGAATTTTTTGCGGCAGAGAAGCCGCTTTTTGAAGGTTTACATATTCAAAGGGCTGTCCGGGAAATTCACATTTACCGGCAGAGTTTATTTATCCGGGAAAAGACATGAATATAAAAATGGTTCTGCTATTATCTGCACTGGTTTTGAGCGGGTGCGCACCACACAGAAATGTCAATGTGCTTATAAGCATGGTGCCTGATCAGGAGAATTATTTCAAAAACGAGGTCGGGGCTTCTTTAAAGGAACAGGTAAGAGCACAACTGAATGCCATTCACTACAGTAATCAGGACAGTATTGAGAATGAGATGAAGAGCAGGGCCGGTAAAATAGCTCTTGTAAAAGTTCCATTTGACAAGAGCGGAACCCTGATTAAAAAGGGGCTTTTTAAGCCACTGGACTCATTTCTCAGCCAGGAGGAACTCAAACAGTTTAAAAATGACTATCTGCTTACTTCTCTGGGTACTGCAGGCACAAGGTGCTGTCTGATACCGCGGAAGTTTAAGACCCGCATAGCAGTTTATTGTAAAAGTAAAGTTGCTGATGCTGTTCTGGTATGGAGAGATTACAAGGATTCGGTTGATCAGGAATTGAAGAAGTATAATGGTTATGGGCTACCGGCAAACTTTATACTGGAAGCAGATCCCGGAGAGTGGGATTATTTCGATGTGTTTGCGGCCGGATGGATCTGGGCTCACACAACTTACGATGGGAAACATGAACCAAAAGTCGCTCATCGTGCGAAGCGCTACTCCGGTACATCACTTCGTCTGGTGGACCGTGTCTTCCAGCTTAAAGGCGATTCAAGCGATGTGCTTTCCATGAGCGGCAGCAGTGTTGCCGATGCTCTTATGTGGGAGGCCGCCTATGTGGCTTCGGGAGTTTACAATCCAAAGATGTGGGAGGAGCGCTGGGATGGTTCTGATATCTGGAAAGGATTTGCTGCAGGGGAGGTATTCTATTCCTTTATGACACAGCTTGATTGTTTTTTTCTACACGGAACAGGAAGAGACAATCTGAACGGATATTTCCAGAATCCTGATGATATGGGAGTTGCTGTCATGCCGGCTGGCTGTTCGCTTGAGCTTGACAGTAAGGGAATGCCGGCACGGGAGGGAAGCAGATCGATAACAACCGGCGGCTGGTGGTGGGGTATACCGTATG
>CAYLVN010000377.1:0-3748 GCA_964387115.1 uncultured Fibrobacter sp. | reverse complement strand
CCATGCGTGCTTATTTTCGTGGGGATGAAAGCCGCAAAAAAGGAAAAACGGAATCCAAATACGGCACACACGAGCTGGCGGAAATATGGCGGTTGCTGGCCTCTCTTGAACATCTGCAGGCCTTATGGAAAGAGGAGCTGGGGGGCATAGCTGAAAAAAAATTATCACATCGCAATGATTCGCTTTCAGATGCCGGAATTTGGGCAATGGGCCGCCTTGGCGCAAGGGTGCCGGTTTACGGGCCGTTAAATGAACTTGTGTCACCAGAAGTTGCTTCGGAGTGGATCTCAAGTCTCCTTACATTCAGTCAGCCCAACCAGACCGTTTATCTTGCTCTCATGCAGCTGTGCCGGAAAACCGATGACCGTTACCGGGACATAGACGCTCAGTTAAGGGCCGATACAATGAAGTTCATGAAAGCCTTCAATGCACCTTCACATTTCATTGATCTTGTCGAAAATGGGGGCAGGCTCGATGAAGAGGAACAGAGTAGGGTGTTTGGAGAGAGTCTGCCCAGCGGGTTGAGAATCGGTTAGGTGAACTGAAACAGGAACATTTTATCTTTTATAAGTGGCAAAACCAGCAATGACCCTGTTATGCCTTTGTTTACATTCTGTTTGATTCTTTCAGAATTCGATCCATTGTATATTCTGATATAATGTGATCTCTGTGAGTACTATCTACAAATACAGTGAATTCTCCTGCTCCAAGACTTTTGACAAATGATTGCAATTTGTTACTGTATACTTCATATCTTGTACCAGCAAAACAACAGGCATCGAATTGATTTATAATCTGAAACTGCTTTCTTCCGGGTCCGCAGGATCCCATGATGTAAATCTCAAGGTAATTTGCAATTCTGAGTACCTCTGGAATACTCTGCTCATAATCACCCCAGTCTGAGTCTACATTTGATCGCAGAAAAAGTGGCAGAGATCCTGAAATGTGGTAGCTTCTTTTGATCCTGGGATCTATTGCCGCTGCGAAGACAGTTGTTAATCCTCCTCCGGAAAGACCCATCATCGATATTTCAGAATACCTGTTTTCCAGGTGGTTTATCGTAATAATTACGGGTTCTATGAAGAACTTTAGTGGATGACCGGAGTTGGGTTGAAGAAATTTTATTTGATTGTGATTCGTTATTTTAAGATAGCCAAATCCCGGAAGATAAACTGTAGGTTTACTATTCATCCCATGCAGAGGCATGGAAAAGGCTGCTACAGAGAATCCATTCTGAAGTAGAGTCGCTATTTGTTTTTTACTGTTAACAAAGTCGCCAGTGTGTCCTTCGTGATACAGCATCAATTTGTCAGTTGGCTTATCTGGAATAAAATGATACACTATGGATTCAAGGCCGAACTCCATTTCAATCCTGTACCGGTCTATTCTTGTCAAGTGCGCGATGTCGCCGTAACGATCATCTTTGAAACCGGGGTTTGTTGAATCTGGAATTGTGGACGGGAGCCCAAATCGGCCCCATAACAATGTAATGAGAGAATCTCTCAGTATACTAATATCTTCAGCTTGGTGGATTGAGATTATCTCTATGGGATTTGTCGCGAAATACTCCTCTGGTGTGTGGAAATAAGCTTCGGGAATCTTTTCTACTGAATCAGGTTTTTTTCTTAGTTTATTTAATGATTCCGCAGCAAGGTGGTATGGTGGTAATTTCATCTTTACAATTGCAATTCCATATAAAACTGAAAGAATAATTACCGTTAAAAAAAACACAATTTTTTTAAGTACTGACTTCACCTGTTCACTCCTGAATTATGTATTGAACATCTGGCATGCTTTAGCCGCATTAGATAGTTTTTGCTTCCAGGTAAGTGAGAAAAACTCTCTGGTAAAAAGTTATTTTCCTCTTTAGTTGTGTACCTGACTTATGCATCCAGGAAGGACAATGTGTGTTTAGACCTTGTGGCAGAAAGATTTGAACAGGTCACAGGTGTATCACAATAGTGGTACATCAAGAGTTGTGAAAGCCTTTATGCACAAGTGATAAGTGCAATTTGCCCTGTTCAGGGTGCAGAAGTCAGAAGTGTTGAATATACGTTCTTATGGTGTCTGATTTCAAATTAATGCTCGATGTAAAGGATTCCTGTAAATATGTCTTTGCCAATACTCCAAAACCGTGAATCTGTCATAAGTGCATTGCACGATGACAACCGCCTGATTGTAAAGGCTCCGACAGGATCCGGAAAATCGACTCAGATTCCTCAGATGCTGCTTGATTCGGGTTTAATTGAGGGGACGATCCTTGTGCTGCAGCCACGCAGGCTTGCGGCAAGAGTGCTTGCGTCAAGGGTTGCTTTTGAAAGAGGCACAGAACCGGGTCAGGAGATTGGCTTTCAGACACGGTTTGAATCGCAGATTTCCGAAACGACAAGGGTAAAATTCATCACCGAGGGAATCCTGCCCAGAATGCTTCTCAGCGACAAACTGCTTTCGGGGGTATCAACTGTAATATTCGATGAATTTCATGAACGCAGTCTGACTGTTGATCTGGGATTGGCTTTGATCCGCCAGCTTCAGGAGAATTTGAGGCCGGATCTAAAGCTTGTTGTTATGTCGGCCACACTCGACACAGGACCGCTGATCGAATATCTTCCCGGTGCCGCTTTGATCAATTCCGAAGGAAGAACTTTTCCTGTAACAATACAGCACTATTCAAGAGGAACTTTTTCTGAGCCCTGGATTTTGGCTGCTGAAGCAGCTTCTCAGCTCATTAAAAGCGGTGCTGAAGGCGATCTGCTTGTGTTTATGCCCGGACTTTACGAAATAAGAAGAACCGTCTCCGAGTTGCAGGAGAGCCGCCTTGGTGAGCCGGTACAGATTTCGATGCTCTACGGGGACCTTTCTTCAGACCTTCAGCAGCAGGTAATGGAGCCCTGCGGCAAGCGCAAAATCATTGTGGCAACTAATATCGCGGAAACTTCCCTTACTATCCCCGGTGTGCGGCATGTAATTGACAGCGGGCTTGCGAGGGTGAACCGGTACGATCCTGTTCGAGGATTCAACACCCTGTATGTTGAGAAAATCGGAATCGATTCTGCCGGTCAGCGCGCCGGAAGAGCCGGAAGAGAAGCACCAGGCACCTGTGTCCGCCTCTGGAGCCAGACCGATCATCAATCCCGCCCTCAAAGGACACCACCTGAAATACTTCGGGTTGATCTGGCGGAAACTGTTTTACAACTGAAAATGCTGGGATATAACGATCCGGCATCCTTTCCATGGATGGAATCTCCGGGAGCACGGTCCATAAATGCCGCGCTTGAGCTTTTAGAGTGGATTAAAGCTGTTGATCAAAAGGGAATGCTTACTGAAGGTGGAGTGAGAATGGCAGATTTTCCCATGCATCCCAGACTTGCCTCGCTGCTGCTTGAATCTCACCAGAGGGGGGTTATAAGGAAGGGAGCACTCGCCTGTGCTGTTTTATCTGAAAGAATGGCGGTTTCTGCTACCCCGGATTTTCCCGATGAGATATTGAGGCAATGCGAGGGTTCTGATTTTTTGATGTTAGAGTATGTAGTTGACAAAGTTTCTGAATCCGGATTCGATCCGGGCCTGTGCAGAAAATTGAATGTAAATGTATCTGCTGTTAAGGCAATACTGCGGACAGAGGCATATTACCTGCAGATCTGCAGAAAAAAAAGGATGCATACGCAGGACCGGGAGTCTAAAGCTGAACCACTTTCATTATCTATCCTGGCGGCTTATGCTGACCGGCTTGCCAGGCGGCGCGATC
>CAYLVN010000376.1:0-3759 GCA_964387115.1 uncultured Fibrobacter sp. | reverse complement strand
CGTTCTCAAGATTTCTGTTTCCTGCTCTAAGAGTAAAAGATGCCGAACAGGGTAAAAACCTCAATTTTCCTGCACATTGACTCTCATCTTTCACAAATATTTCCACTCCAAAACTCCTGTCGTGATATATATTTTACCGTTTGCAGATTCTTTGAAATAAACGGGGTGTAGCGCAGCCTGGTAGCGCACGTGGTTTGGGACCACGGTGTCGCTGGTTCGAATCCAGTCACCCCGATTATCTCCTGACTAAACTATTCCTATAGTTTAGTCAGGAGATAATAGCTGGGTACGCAGTCCCGGACCATCGACCGCGAACGGTAGTGAGCAGCGGCGAGGCTCTTAGGCCGAGCCAATCCAGTCACCCCGGGCTAAGGATATATGGTTCGTAAGGGGAGCTGGGTACGCAGTCCAGGATAATCGACGCCGGTACCCGGTGGGTGGTACCGAAGATCCAGTTTCCGGAATAGTCTTCCCTGAACTATTTTACAGATCAGGAAATTTGAAATTAATGCCCCCGTAGCTCATCTGGATAGAGCATCTGCCTTCTAAGCAGAGGGTAACAAGTTCGAATCTTGTCGGGGGTATTATAATTTAGAAAGCCCCGCAGTCATACGACTGTGGGGCCTTTTCTTATCGGGACCAGAAAATCTTTGCTCTGCAGAGCTCCCTGTCATCACTTACCCTTCTTACAGAGTACGACTCTCCGGCTTCTGTTTTCTGCGAGAGAACCGATATTTTATCATCCTGTGAAGCTGAAGATAGGAAGCTGATTTCGATAGATCGGGCTTCTGATTCTTTGAGAAAATCGCACGAGTGACTGTCTATTATCCATTGGAGGTAACGGGCAGAGTTCACATGTTTGTTAATGTCTATATCGGAGTAAAGTACCCGGTATTGAGCTGTCTGTTGGCCGTTTGTCAATTCTGGTACTTTTCCCAGACTCGTTTCCATCTCGTTTTTATCCACCCATGGAAAGTTGAGGGTTTTGTGGTCAAACCGCTGTGGCCGTCCTGAGGTCTTATCGAGAATCATCCATGATGATGTGGCTGAGACCAGCTTCTCACCTGTTGAGGATTTGATTGAGAAATCGCGCAGCGCATAAAATTTCTCGGTGCGTTTAGCCCATGTTTCGATTTGAATCTCTTCTCCCCATTCTGGAGATCTCTCTATGAGGATCTGAGATCTAATAAGTACCCACATAAGATTGCGTTCTGAGAGCTCATTGAATCCAAAGTCGGTTCCTTTTGTATGGTTCCAGGCTGAGTTGAGCAGATAAGCGAACATATGTTGAGGGCGCAGTCTGCCCCTGACATCAACATCGAATGATTCAATCCGTCTCTGTTCTCTCCAGATACCGGGAATTTGTCCCATAGATTTCTCCTGTAGCCATTACCTGACTTATGCACCAGGGTCAGGGTGAATTGCGCTTATCCCTTGTGCATAAAGGCTTTCACAAATCGCAGATGTTCCACCGGTGTGGTGCACCTGCGATTTGTTCAAGCCTTTCTGCTACAAGGTCTAAATGCACTTCGTCCCTTCCCGGATGCATAAATCAGGTATTACTGGTAACTGATTTTGACTTTATCTGGTTCTTTAACTAAAGTCAATAGCAGAGTTATAGAAACCAGTGCTAAAATACCTCCAAAGCTGAAGGCGACAGTACCACCGTAACCTGGAAATTTCAGATTGAAGTACCCATAGAGAAAGCCGAAAATGATGCTCGCAGGAAGCATGCTCAGTCCTTCTGCAAAGTTATACATTCCAAATGCACTGCCACGGTCCTCATCTTTAACCAGATCTGCAACCAGGGCCTTTTCTGCCCCTTCCGAAAAAGCGTAGTATAGTGCATAGATTGCAAAAAGAATAAAAGTGGCGGCGACCTGTCCTTCTGAAGGAAGAAATATAAGTAAAGCAAATGAGAAGTAGACAAGAGCATAAATTGCCCATCCGATGCTTATTGTAAATTTCCGTCCTTTTTTATCGGACAATGCACTGAAAGGAGTTGAAAGAGCTGCTTTAATCATGTGGAAGAAGCTCCAGATTACAGGAAGAAAGAGCAGGTTTATAAGCATGGTCTGCTCCTGCGTACCACCGAATTTCTGCAGCAGAATCTGAAGTGGTCCGATACTGTTTACAATTTTTAGTGCTGCCCCGCTCTGCCGTATAGCTTCTTCTGCACGGTAAAGAAGAAATGCATCGGAGGAATTACCGAGTGTAAATACTACCAGTACAAGAAGGTATCTCAGGAAATTTTTATCAAACTTCTGAAGTGTGAATCTGAAAGGTGATGTTTTTGCGGATCCCGGAGGCGCGACCTCTTTGACAAAAAACACTATAGACAGCACTGCCAGAATTCCGGGTATAATCGAAAGAAGAAAAGTCAGGCGTAATGCTGAGATGGGATCCTCAACTTTAAACCAGAGAACAAGCAGCAGTAAGGAGGCTACTGCAAGAAGAGGTCCGATAACAGCTCCAAGATGATCCATGGCACGGTGGAACCCGTAAGCCTTTCCTCTTATACTCTGGTCAACTGATGACGCAATGAGAGCATCGCGTGGCGCCGTGCGGATCCCTTTCCCGACCCTGTCTGCCATCCTTACAAAAACCAGCTGCCAGGCATTTGAGACAAGGCCGGTGAAGGGCCTTGCCAGGGTGGAAATAGAGTAGCCGATCAAAACAAGTAGTTTACGTCTGCCTATTTTATCGGAAATGATACCGCTTACAAGCTTCAGCAATGCGGCAGTTGTTTCGGCTGTTCCTTCTATCACCCCCAATGCGATTGCTCCGGATCCAAGCGCTGCAACGTAAATTGGAATAAGAGGGTAAATCATTTCACTGGCAGAATCTGTGAAAAAACTCACCATCCCCAGCATTACTACTGATAAAGGTATTTTTTTTGATTTGGTCATTCTATTTGCCAGTTAACAGAATTGATCAACATAGTGTAAAAAAATAGTTAAAAGCAACATGATTGCCACATAGAGTTGAAAGGTTACAATTTCAGTAAAGTTTCTGTTTTGCGAACATATTTTAAGCAGTATATTGTTAAAAAGGTCCTGACTCTAACCGGGAGAAAACATGCCGGAAAAAAATGAAAAGCTGAAGAGAACTGCTGTTTTTCTGGATCAGGGCGGGACCGTAATTTACGATGACCGCAGGGATAAAAACATAACCCGGGACTCTTTTATTCCGGGTGCATTTGAAGCCTTGCGCAAGTTGCAGGAAAAGCACCTCTTATTCATTGTTACCAATCAGTCGTCGGTCGGGCTGGGGAAGATGAGTCGTGAGGATGCAGAGAACCTCAACAGTAATGTAATGAAAATGTTAGTTGAGGGTGGAATAAGAATCACCGAACACTATGCCTGCATGCATAAAAGAGATGACGGGTGCGAGTGTATAAAGCCTAAGCCCTTTTTTCTTCATAAAGCAGCAGAAGAGTACCTTGTAGATCTTCAAAGCTCTTTTGTGATCGGGGATCATCCTCACGATGTAGAGTTCGGTGAAAAAGTTGGAGCCAAAGGGCTTTATGTTCTGACCGGCCACGGAGAAAAGCACAGGGGAGACCTTCCCCACGGGGTAACTGTGTTTTCCAGCGTTAATGAAGCTTCTGACTGGATCATTCAACAATAATTGGAAAATGCTGACTACGCCGCTCACACTCCGATACTCAGTGTGAGTGCCCGTTATCACTCAAAATGATACCTGTAATTCTCACCGAAAGTGACCGATCATTCTCAAGCAAAATGACCGGTAATTCTC
>CAYLVN010000375.1:0-3769 GCA_964387115.1 uncultured Fibrobacter sp. | reverse complement strand
TGGGGTCTTCAGGATGATTATTTTTACCGCAAACTGTTCCGCATGATTGACCTGGAAAGGGAAAGGCAACAATTCACCAGTGTTAATAAACCTCTTTTTATTACCACCTTCAATGTATCAAATCACATGATGTTTCAGAATATCCCGAAAAATCAGCGTTACCTCTATCCTGATGCAGGGCCATCTGATTTTGTTAATAATTTCCAGAATTCCATGTTTGTTTCCGATTCCTGTCTCAGAATATTTTTCGATGAATTGAACAAACGAGAATGGTGTAAAAATTCAATTATAATAGTGACAGGAGACCATAGTTTTCCCTCCGGAGAGCACACACGGAAAAATGAAAAGGGGGCATGGGAGGAAATTTTCAGGACTCCTCTTCTAATCATATGGAAAGGGCACCTTAAACCTTCACGTCTTCAAAAAAACGCTTTTTCACAAGTTGATATCATGCCGACTATTTTTGATCTGCTTGATATCAGCCCAGCGCACCACTCAATCGGCAAATCGATTCTGGAGTCTGGAGATCGTGAACCAGTGCTGATGACTCAGCCCTATGATGGAATATACCTGGCGACTGTTGAATATCCTTTCAAATATGTAAAGAAATTAAAGGGAAATCTCTGTTTTCTGTTTGATCTGCAGGAGGATCCACAGGAGAGTCAAAACCTGATTAACAGCAGCTCTTATACGCAGGCGAGAAAAAAACTTCAGAAAAATCTGATGAAAATAATGGTTAACCAGGCTCTGCTTGAAAAAAACCGGATTTGGCCGGCCAGCAACTGATTTACTTCCATCCTTCGGGAAAGAAAGTGTCAAGAATCTGAGTTGCTTTTTGCTGATCGTCTTTACTGATTCTAACCCGGATGTTCTGGACATCGGCCATATCCAGAACGTCCTCACTGCTTCCGACAACAAAACAGTTGATGTCGTTTGATTCAAGGATTTCCTGGGCCAGATCGGCCTGATGAAGAGATTTGAAGTTTCCTAGTTCGGTAAACTCATTCTGTTCCATAAAAGACTCTGCTTTCTTCTGCTCAGGTTGGAATTCCCGGTGAGATGGTGAATATTTTTCTGGCCAGATAATGTTCCATTATTGATATTGCCTCACCGGTTCTTTTCTCCTCAGTTCTGACCCAGAAAAGAATTCCTCCACGAATCAAACCATCAATATATTTCTGTGCAGTCTCTTCTGGTAGATCAAATTCTTTCATTATCATTATGAGCCCGCCATTTGGCATTATGGATGCGGCACCGGCCATGGTTGTAGCAGTTGTGCCCGCTGCGTAGATTCTTCCGGCGTCTGTAGTATTGACCGCCTGTTGTCCTCCAAAAAGTCTTCTGAGTCCTCTAATTTTTTCATGTTCTGCATCTGAGCCCTTCAGATAGGAAATATTATGGGCCTGAATTTTCAGATACTCTTTTGCCATCGATTCCTGTACGATGCAGTTCATCTCTTCTTCCGGAAATGAAGCCTCCAGAAGTTTATCGATAGCTTTTTTGGCCAGATCAATTTCAAGATATAAACAGAATATAATCCTCATGAAACATCCCCTTTCCAAACAAAGGCCCCAAATCACTAAAGCTAAGCGTATGCCAGAGAAAACAGCATATCCAGTGCGTATCATTGGACAACGAAACTGGAAAATTATCACATGCTTTATTGCTTTTAGCACACTTTTTGCACTTGAGTCTATAAACCTGAAAACCGCTGTAGCTTGACGTGGATAACACGTAATCTGTTGAGCATGAAGGACTCAGCTCTTTCTGCATCAACATCTTTCGGTTTTCCATGCCACCTGCTGCGGTTTTCAGGATAGATTTTTTATCACTGAAAACTGCTTTAAAAGGATTCTCCATGGAAAATCCAAAAACTGTGCGGATTGGTATTACCGGTTCCTATGGTGGGAACAATCTGGGTGATGAGGCGATTCTTCAGTCGATTATCTCCCAGATAAGGAAAAACATAAATGCAGAAATTGTCGTCTTTAGCCGTGATCCGCAGGATACACTTACTCGTCATAATGTGGAGAAAGCCGTAGCCGTAAGAAAACTTTCCAGAAAAGAATCACAGTCTGAAGTAGAGCAGCTTGATATCCTGGTGGTCGGGGGCGGGGGAATCCTTTACGATTCAGATGCCAGAATCTATCTCAGAGAGGCCCAGATCGCAAATGAGAAAGGTATTCCGGTGATGATCTATGCGGTGGGTGCAGGGCCGTTAAAAGATCCAGCATCCCAATCGCTTGTCAAAGATGTAGTAAACACCGCAATCGTCGTTACTGTTCGTGATAAGCCTTCGCTGCATATTCTGGAGGAGATTGGAGTTCACAGGGAAATCGTAGTTACTGCAGATCCTGCAATGTTGTTAAAGCCGGAAGCTGTACATATCGACTTTTTGAAATTATGGGGTATAAAAAAAGGGTCAAAAATTTTTGGTATGTCTGTCCGTGAACCCGGAGCCGCTGCACCGGATATCCGTGAAGAGCACTATCATGACCTTATAGCCAATGCTGCAGATTACATTATCGATCGCTATGATGCCCATGTGCTTTTTATTCCCATGGAACGGAAAACCGCTCACGATCTCCACCAGTCCCATGCTGTAATTGCCAGGATGATATATCCGCAGTATGCAAGTGTGCTTGAAGCAGAGTATACTCCAGGGCAGATCATGACTGTACTTAAAAGTCTGGATTTTGTGGTCGGAATGCGCTTGCATTTTCTAATCTTTGCAGCTTTACAGGGAATACCCTTTGTGCCACTGCCCTATTCCGGGAAGGTAATGGGGCTGCTGGATGAACTACAGCTGGATGCCCCGCCGCTTGAGAACATCACCCCCGGAAGGCTCATTGCCTATATTGACAGAGCCTGGGATAAACGTCAGGAGATTTTGGAAAAAGTAAGGGGACTGCTTCCGGGGCTTAAACAGCGCTCAGAACAGAACACTACTCTGCTGATTGAATTATTGCGAATCATCTACGCCCGCAGTGGCAAGAGCCCGGATGCTCTTCCTTGGACAAAAGAGAGCCGGAAAGGTTAACGGGAACTGTAGCCTTTGGGGGCTAACCCCATGATGTATGTATAGTGAGCGATGCAGATGCGGCGCATATTGGCATGTGATACTCACCCGCATACACGCTCGAGCAGCTATTATAAGTATTAACTTCTAATTACCGCCGCGTAGACTTATTTTAATACTGTTGAGATAAGAAAAAAAAGATACGCTCATTCTGATTGATTCCACAAAACGAACCTGGTCCAAAGCCAGAACCAGTTGAAAGAAACTAACCGGAGAAAAAAATGAACCTTGCCACTATGTTCACTCTCTCAAGAGTTATAATCGCCCCGATCTTCGCCTATGTATTTATCTCAGGTTATAAATCTGGCTCGGTAAGCTGGATCTGGGCCGCTGTTGCACTGGCAGCCCTTATAGAAATTTCTGATCTTTTTGACGGAAGAATTGCACGGGCAAGAAAAGAAGTGACAGATTTCGGCAAGGTATTTGATCCGATTGCTGACAGCGTGTCAAGACAAACCGTATTTATCTCCTTTATGGTTAGCGGTATTATCCCTCTCTGGATGTACCTGATTTTTTTCTACAGAGATGCTTTCATGCAGCTGCTCAGGATTATCTGCGCTTCAAATGGCATTGTACTTGCGGCCCGCAAATCAGGGAAAACCAAGGCTGTCCTTCAGGGGATCGGCGCATTCGGGGTAAGTTTCAGTCACATCCCGCAAGCACCGCTGGCGCTGTTTATATAGTCAGGTT
>CAYLVN010000374.1:0-3777 GCA_964387115.1 uncultured Fibrobacter sp. | reverse complement strand
TAACCCTTTATATAATTCTTCTCTCCGGTGGCGCAAAAGAGGCAACCGGTTTCTTGTCTCTTCTAAGGCTTCCGGCTTAAGGTCCACAATCAGAATCTCTTCATTTTCACCGGCTTCCCCGAGGATTTCACCCCATGGGGAAACTACCATAGAGTGGCCATAGGACCTGTATGAGGAGCTTCTGTTTTCACCTTGCGAAATTGCAGCCAGAAAAAGCTGATTCTCCACAGCCCTGGCGCGCATAGTAATATGCCAGTGAACAGGCCCGGTAATCTTGTTGAAAACCGCTGGAACAAGCATCAATTCAGCTCCGCAAAGAGCTGCGTGCCTGGCCATTTCCGGAAAGCGGATATCATAGCAGATATTTATCCCTATACACCCCAGTTCGGTATTGACAACAGCCATATGATCACCAGGTGCAAACACGTCCGACTCTTTTACATGCAGCCCTTTAAAGTTCACATCGAAAAGATGGCATTTATCGTACGACAACAACTCTTCTCCAGAGGGGCTTATCAGACAAGAACGATTCAGGAGGTTGCCGATTCCTTTATAAACCATAGTTCCGGTGCACAGAAACACGCCTGCTTTTACAGCTGCATTTTTCAGCTGGTCAAGTGTACTCTCCCACTTCTCAGAAGCATCCTTCAAAACAGATAATTCATATGGATGGTAAAACATTTCAGGAAGAGAAATAAGTGAAGCGCCTCTGAGAGCCGATTCAGCAATCATGGAGACAGCCCGTTGTACATTTGCCCCCAGATCGTATCCGGGGGTTATCTGGCAGAGGGCAATTTTGAAATGCGTCATTTTTAAAGCACGCTTTTTTTATTCCCATTTCTTTTTCTTGAACTTTGCGGGAATATCGTACACTCCATCTGGTGCGCTTGACTCTTTTACCTCGGTCACATCAGTTTTGGTCTGTGACTCCTGTCCCATAATTTTTGTGCTGGCTGTAGAAGAAACGACAAAGCCTTTGATTTTTTCCGCCTCAGCCATCATGTTCCCGGCCATTTCCTTAAGTGCCGGATTCTGGGCAAAAAGTGACGCGCTGAATTTTTTCAGTAGCTCGGGAGAAACCTTTATGTCCTCTGTCGCCCACATTTCTGTAACGGTTTTGCCACCTGCGATTTCAACAATCTGGTTGTACCTTTTGCAGGCCCAGGAGCGGATCTCTTTGCTCTCATTTGCCGCTTCAACAGTCACCTTCATTTTCATCATGCTGGCAAAAGCAGCCGGTAATCCCGCCATAGCCTCCTGCGCCTCTGAAGCAGCAGATGGAGCCAGTGTGGAGAGGGGGACTTCCATATAGGACTTCTTCTTGTTATCTATCAGATAAGCAACGTCTTTATCAAGCCTGATAATCGTTGTCTGAGAGGGACTCTGTTTCACAAGTTTATCCCCACCGATCCAGTAGCTCGACTCTTCAGTTTCGCTTTTTTGTTTATTACCAGAACCGTTCACTGTCACGGTCTGTTCTTTAATGAAAATATCCGCTCTGAGGCTTACAGTCGCCACAAAGATGATTGCGACACCGAAAACTTTAAACATACCCATAAAGGACTCCTTGTTAAGCAAATAAAGATGAATTCCAGTAAGCATTAATATAATAAGGGCTAAGCAGAGCGACTCATATATTATCTTTGAATTCAGATTCAACAGCATGGGATAGCCGACTCTTGATAAACAGACAAAAAAGGAGTGCCTATGATAGTTACAACTGTAATGGTACAAGTCAAGCCTGAACACATTAAGGGTTTCATTGATGCTACAATAAAAAATCACGAGGAATCCATCAAGGAACCAGGGAACAGACGGTTTGATATTCTTCAAAGTGATGATGATCCTGCATCATTTCTCCTTTATGAAGCATATGATTCAGAAGATGCAGCACGGGCTCATAAAAATACCGCCCACTACCTTGCCTGGCGCGATACTGTCACAGACTTTATGGCTGAGCCACGAAAAGGGATCAGGTATAAAGCCATAAAACCAGCGTAACCACAAACCATTTTACAGAAGAAAATGAACGTGCAAAATTTCCAGTTTTATCGCACCCCCCGAATTTTATTCGGACCGGGCCAGAGGAAAAAAACCGGTGGAGCTGCTGCTGCATACGGAAAAAACACCCTGGTAATCAACGGAGCAGAGTCACTGAACTCCTCAGGAATGAAAGAGGAGATCTGGACCTTATTTGAAGACTCCGGGTTGAAATTTAATGAATATCAGTTCTCCGGCGAGCCATCTCCTGAGATGATTGATGAGATCGTAAAAGAGAATCTGAATGTAAAGATTGACGTTGTGATAGGAATCGGAGGAGGAAGTGTAATCGATGCTGGCAAAGCGGTTTCCGCAATGCTTACCATTGGTGAACCGGTAGAAGAATTTCTTGAAGTAGCAGGTACAAAAAATCATCCTGGAAGCAAAGTTCCATTTATCGCAATGCCGACAACATCAGGGACAGGAAGTGAGGCCAGCGCAAATGCTGTATTGAGCCGTACCGGTCCTGAGGGCTTTAAAAGATCTCTGCGGCATCCCAATTTTGTTCCTGATCTGGCGATTGTTGATCCTGAGCTCACTATCTCCTGTCCTTCAAAGGTCACCGCAGCATGCGGTCTTGATGCATTGACACAGCTGATCGAATCGTACGTCTCACCAAAAGCATCCCCCTTCACCGACGCACTTGTGGAGAGTGCACTTCCAGAGATCAGGGGGAACCTTCTGAAAGCAGCTTTTGAGGAGAGCGAAAACATCGAGGTCAGGACTTCAATGTCCTATTCATCACTGATATCCGGAATAACCCTGGCCAATGCAGGATTGGGAGTAGTTCACGGGATCGCATCAGCTATAGGCGCACTTTCACCCATACCCCATGGAGTGGTATGCGGAACACTCCTGAAAGCAGCCACAGAGAAAACCATTGAGAAGCTCCAGTCTCTCGAACCATCATCTGAAGCCTTGAGAAAGTACGCCCGAGCTGGATTTCTCCTCAACGATGTTTCCTTTTCCGATACAGAAACCGGGCTCCAACTGCTTATCAGGAAACTGGAGGAATACACTGAACATCTTGGGGTTCCGCTACTTTCTGAATATGGCATAAAAGCTGCGGATCTGGATACAATTATCCGGAACAGCAGAAACAAGGACAATCCGGTTAAACTCGATGCCGCCGAAATGCGTGAAATAATACTGGAAAGGATAGCGACCTGATTACCCTTACAGCCAACATGTATTTTCATGGTTCCTGCAATTCTTCAAGAGCCGTTTCGTACTTTGATTGTTCATTAAATTACAAATTGGAGAAAAAACCGTCATGAGAATTCTTTTCCCTTTGATGCTTCTGATTCTGATTTCCGGGGCATCTGCAAGTGACCTGCACATCCCAGTTCAGTATGATACTCTTAAAAACGGCCTCAGAGTCATAGTGGTGCCTGATACTAATGTCGCGGTTGTTTCCTGCAGGTTGTATTACTTTGTTGGATCGATGTATGAAGGTCCCGGTACAACCGGTCTCTCCCATATGTATGAGCACATGATGTTTAAAGGGACTAAGAGACTGGGGACCAGGTCCTACCAGAAAGAGGTTCCTATCATGAAATCCATCGATTCTCTTGCTGAAAAGATGGAAAAGGAACGTCTCCGTAACAGTCAGGAATCAGATTCTCTCATTGAGGTCTACCGCACCGGGATTTTTAATCTTTTGGAGAAGCAGCGGAATTTCATCAAAAAAGATGAGATCTGGGAACGCTTCAAGGATGCCACAAACAAGATTAACGC
>CAYLVN010000373.1:0-3784 GCA_964387115.1 uncultured Fibrobacter sp. | reverse complement strand
GGTGTGAGCGGAAGCGCATGGGAGATTATCTCTCATACGTTTATGCCCTACCCTCAGAAGGTTGCTTCGCTTATTGAAAACCTCTCCGGGAGCGACAAAAGTATAAATCTCTCTGAATTCGGGTGGCTGGATTATAAACTATCGGGGCTTTTCGTTGAGTGCGCCCGGACCGCGCTGGCCCAGGCACCAGCTGCATCAAGGATCCCTCATTATGCCATCCTGAACAAACCCGGGCTCTGGAGGGGTTCTACCGGTGAAAACCTGCAGCAATCGTACTGGGATATCCCGGCAGGTGATGCGCAGTTTGTTTCCAGTTCCTTGGGTGTGCCTGTCATTACCGATTTTGTCAGACATAACATTCTGGCCGGGGGGCCGGGTGTACTGCCCAGCAATCCAGGAAATCAGATAATTGCATCGCGATGCACCGGAATAGTAGTGTTTGTCAACATTGGTCTTACAAGCAGAGTAACCGTGATAGATACGACAAATTCTTCGATCTTCATTGATTCAGACTGCGGGCCGGGATCATGCCTTCTTAACAGGGCAGTGAAGGAACTCAATACCGGGGAGAGTTTTGACCGGGATGGTTCATTTGCTGCCAATGGAAATGTGGATGGTGATTGTCTCAGCAGGCTTGCAGATGAACAGTGGTTCCTGAAACCGGCACCTAAGCAGGCGTTTTCGGATCAGTTTGATCACATGCTGGAAGACCCGTGCCTGAAAGGCATGTCATCGCCTGATCGCATCGCAACAGTGACTGCGCTTACCGCGCGCACAATTTACGATTTTTTCCGAAGGGAAATCCAGTTGCCCACCGCGCCAACAGCCGTTTATGTTTCCGGTGGAGGTTCAAACAATCTTACTCTGATGGAATATTTATCGACTTATTTCGATCCGGTTCCGGTGAAGAACATCCAGGAGCTGGGGTGTCCCTCAGAAGGGCGCATTCCTCTTGCGCTGGGTCTTACTGTTGATTCATTTCTCTCCGGAACCGCTGTTCCATGGGAAACTGGAAACAGCCCCAGAATCGAGCCGCTTGGACGGTGGGTAGTACCTGATAATTTCGGGAGCGGGAAAAGTGCCGGTTGATAATATCAGGGGTTTTCTTCTGTCTGCGGCTGCTCTGTCCTGAATCTGGTGTTGAGCAGTATAACCATCTCTCCCCTGGGCGGGGTGGTCTGAAAATGTTTTGAGAGCTGTTCCGGACTTCCTCTCAGGAATTCTTCATACATTTTTGTCAATTCCCGGGCAATCACAACTTTTACATTACCAAGAACCTCTTCCATCTCTTTGAGCACCTTGATGATCCGGTGCGGCGTTTCGTAGAAGATGACAGTTCTTGGTTCGTTTTTCAGCGATTCAAAGAGCCTTATGCGCTGAGAACTTTTATGTGGCAGAAAGTTTTCGAATATAAAACGGTCTGTGGGCATTCCGCTTGCGACAAGAGCGGCAAGAATGGCTGAAGCACCCGGAACCGGTACTACTTTTATGTCGTTTTCGATAGCAGCCTTGACAAGATTGTAAGCCGGATCTGCAACTCCAGGCGTACCGGCATCGGTTATAAGCGCCAGATCCTCACCGGATTTCAACTTTTCAAGAAGTGAGGGAGTGACTTTCTCTTTATTGAAATCGTGATAGGCCAGAACAGGCACATCGATGTCATAATGATCCAGCAGTTTACGTGATACACGTGTATCCTCGGCCAGGACATAGTCTGCCTCTTTCAGGATGTTGACAGCTCTGAATGTCATATCGGCAAGATTACCGATAGGGGTAGATACAATGTAAAGTGCCATTAATATCCTTCAAGTTTGGCTATTCTGATGATTTTCTTTACTTTTCTTTTTGCGTTACTTGCTGTGAGTTTGGCGTAGTAGGTCCCGTTGGCTATCCTGTAGCCGTCCATGTCTCTTCCGTCCCATTCGATCTCCTGGTAGCCGATCAGGCCGTTCATTGTCCAGGTACGGATTTTTCTGCCGCTCACTGTATAAATTGCCAGATCAATTTTATCCACAACATCAGTAAGAAGGAAGGCAAAACGGATTTTCCTGATTGTGCCGTCAGGTTTTTTATGGGCTGTAAATGGATTGGGGTGACATGCCAGGAACTTGATTGACAGCTCTTCACCAGGCATATAGGCGTATGCCCTGCTTGTACGATTGCCGGCCAGATCCTCAAGGCTTATTATTAGTGAATCGACAGACCTCTGTGGTTCAGGATAAGCTGTGATCTGGATATTCTTCAGATCTCCTGAGACAGGAACTGCGGAATGCTTATCTGAGGAGAGCGCTTTCTTATTGAGAACCATGGAAACAGATCCGGGATAGATTTCCGATGGATCGGAAAGCATGATATTGAAGGGTTTACCTTTTGCTGCATAATCAAGGAAACTCAGAGTCCTTCCGAATACCGATAACTCGATATCCGGTGCACGGGTATCATTCAGGAATGAAAGTACATGCGGGCCGCTTTCAACCGTTTTTATTCTGTACCTGGAATTACCTGCTTCCGGGCTGCCCCCTGCAAACCTCCACCTGGAAAGAACCGTATCATATTTCATGACAGCCAGTTTGCCTGAACTTGCGGCAGTTTTTTTCAGAAGAGAATTAAGACCGGTGGTGTCGGGTCGGAAGATCCACAGGAGAGTATCTGATTTACTCAGTGCCGGCCGGCTTCCAATCGACATCTCTGCTGCTGAGTCACTTTTGAGGTTAACCCATTGTGAAGATGTTAGAAGCGGCTGTTCAGAACTCAGCGGGTTATCAAATAAGAAAACTCTCCGGCGTTCTTTGAGTTTCTGTACCGGTACTATCTGCAGACCGCCGGATGCTGAGCTGAGAGTATCCGTCTGATCACGGAGGTTTGCATAAGTCAAATGGCTCCGGGCAGTCGCACTGTTGTTGCCATAAAGGATCTCAGAAACTTTGTTATCGCTGTTGATTATCCCTGAAAACACGAGTGATCCCTGTGTGTCGGGTATTGCATAAGAAAAGGAACGGAACACCCCCTGGAAAAGAGAATCCCGGCACCTGATGACAGCAATAGTGTCTGAATTGCCATTCGGCTGGATCCACTTCAGGAGAACTCTAAACGGGGGAGATACGGCATTTCCGATATTCAGAACTGTAAATCTGATCCTCAGGGAGTCATCTGCCCAGTCAAGTTTTAGGCTGTTGCCTGTAAATGCCAGATCCGGGCGGCCATTGATCGGGAAACTGAAAAGAGAACTCTGTTTACTTTCACCCGCGGTGACAACACGAAAATAGAGCAGTAGTTTTTCTGTAACATCCCCGGAAATTTTCAGAGGAATTTTCTCTCTTGAATGCTGCAAACGCATCAGGAGGAACTGCCTTGTCACCCGATATAAGTGTAACTTGTACTTGTACTTCAGCGTGAAAATCATCAGGAAACAGAGGACGTAACGCTCTGTCTATTAACCTTGATATTAAAATTTCATAATCCGATGACTTGGCTTCTCTCTTAAAAAAACCACCCGGAAATCTGACTACTGCATAATATTTCTCTTTATAATCTACCGACAACGGCATGAAATCTGCATTTTCTGCGGCTTCCTCTTTGGCAACTACTGTCGCTAAAAGCATGGTATTATCGCACCTGACGACAACAGAGCCGTTTGCTTGCTTCGCTAATTTGCCTGTTTCTATCGTAACTTGTCTCCCATCAGGTAATTGGAAAGCAGTCGTTCTTTGTGTTTCTAACATTTGAAATTTCTTTATTTATATATATCTTTGTCTCTCAAACTCTAAATAATACAAAAAAAGGC
>CAYLVN010000372.1:0-3799 GCA_964387115.1 uncultured Fibrobacter sp. | reverse complement strand
GATTATTGCAAACGGGTGCGGCTTGCTGGTTGGAAAGTAATCTTTAACCCTGATTTTAAGATTTTCCATTATGAAGCAGGCAGTTCAAAAGCCAGACCATTTCATTATTACATGCAATTGGAAAGAGCATTTCTACAATACTGGAAGAAATACCATGGTAAGAGTTCAACTTTAGTCTATTACTTATTCCGGATCGTGTACCATTTGGTTCGTTATACAACAAATATGGGTGCTAATGTATTATCACTGAAGATGAATACCGAACGTAAAAGCAAGGCTCTAAGGAGCTGGTATTGTATACGAATGCTCACCGGATTTGAAAAGAAGGTCGACATGTCTTTTCAAACTGAAAACAGCATCGTTTAAAAAAGGACTGAATTTGGAAAATAAACCTTTCAAGATCTGCATGATGGGGGCCTCGACCTCTACGAATAACCGGGGCGTTTCTGCTTTAGCTGTATCGTTAGTTAAAATATTTCTTACATTGGACCACAATGCCAAACTCACATTTATTACCGGATGCCGAAGTTCACAACCGCAAAGAATTAATCTGGCAGAAAAAGAATTGCTGATACCTACAGTAGGGTATCGGCTCTCGCCAAAAGCTCCATTACACCAGCATTTATTTTTCATCTTTGTGATAGCTATTCTGCAGCGCTGTATCCCCTTTCGTAAAACGCGGGAAAAATTAATTTCAAGAAACCCAGTGTTAAACAGCATGTATAATGCAGATTGTATCGCTGACATTCAGGGCGGAGACAGCTTCAGTGATATTTACGGCTTACCTGGATTTATACTGGGAGCCCTGCCGATGTTAATTGCGCTGTTACTGCGAAAAAAACTGGTGCTTCTCCCACAGACATACGGTCCTTATAAAAGCCGTGTGGCAAAAGCAATCGCAGCATATATTGTCAGCCGTTCTTTTTACTCTTTCAGCAGGGATAAAAAAGGCCTCCAATTTCTTCAGAGGGCAATGCATAATGGTACATCTGATTTTTCTTTCTGTCCAGATGTTGCTTTCATGCTCGATCCAATCATACCTGCCAAAGTTGTCATAGTACCAGAAATGGCTGAAAGGAAGAAACCTTTAGTTGGGTTTAATATCAACGGACTCATGTACAATGGCGGATACACACGAAATAACATGTTTAGCCTGGCTATTGATTATAATATACTGGTAGTTGACGTAGCTAAACTGATTTTATCGCAGAACGCATGTGTTCTTCTTATTCCTCATACATACGGCCTCAGTAATAATGTAAACAGTGACCCATCTGCATGTGACGAGATAGTAAAACTGATCGGATCTGATTCACTACATGTTCTTAAAGGTGAATATAACCAGTCTGAATTAAAGAGTATAATAGGAACCTGTGATTTCTTCATAGGCTCGAGAATGCATGCCTGTATTGCTGCCCTTTCCCAGGGTATTCCGACAGTCGGAGTAGCCTATAGTGAAAAATTTGTAGGCGTTTTTGATTCTGTTGGTGCAGGTGAGATGGTGGTTGACTGCAGAAGCTCCTCTTATGAAAGCATCATAAATATCATAAAAAATCAGTATTCTGGCAGGAGTAAAGCTGGTCAGCAGAATAAAAAAAGAATCGAAGAGATCAGGGCTGAAATACTAAGACAGTTTTCCCGGTTACAGAGCGTTCTTCAGAAAGATGCATCTGGTCTGCAGGATTATACATTTAGATGATCCCCAAAATAGTTCATTTCATTTTTGGTTTGTCACCTGATTTCGGGAAAAGGAGTTTTTCTTATATCCACTATTTATCAGTTATTACAGCCTGGAAACAGCTTATGCCCGAAAGTATTTACTTTCATTATGAATTTGAACCACAGGGGCAGTGGTGGGACAAAGCTAAAAAATATGTAGTTCTGAACAAGATCATTTCTCCAGATACAGTATTTGGAAATCCAATCATATCGTATCAGCATAAAGCAGATGTGTTGAGACTTGAAATATTAAAGGAATATGGTGGAATTTATCTTGACATAGATGTAATCTCGTTGAACCCGTTTGACAGTCTGCTTAGTTATAAAAATGTCATGGGGGTCGAGCCCTCAGTCGGGTTATGTAATGCGGTAATTCTTGCAGAAAAAGGTTCAAAGTTCATCGAATCCTGGTACATGAGCTATAAAAGCTTTAAAAGGGAAATCTGGAACTATCACTCTATACAGATGCCGCTGAAAATTGCAAGATCAATGAAAAACGAAGTAAAAATTGAGAGTTATTATTCTTTTTATTATCCCTTTTACAAGGATACAGCGCTTTACCTATTGTGGGGAGCTAGAACATACGCCAGTGAAATCGTTATTGCTACAATAAAGAATATGATGCTTAAATTTTATACTACACTTCCGGGAAGCAGCAAAAAATATTATCCCATTCTGCACCAATTCAAATCGCAACACTGGCACTTTAACAAAATGGGTCATTCCTATTGTATACACTTATGGGAAACGTTGTGGTGGAATAATTACCTTTCAAAAGTTCACCCCTCATTTCTCTTAAAGCATAAACATAGCCTTTTTTGTAAGTTGCTTCGGGATAGATTAACAGCTGATGAAATTGCCGGAAACATTGATTAAGATAGTTTATAAGCAATTAGAATAGGAGGCGAGGTGAAATACGTCCTGATTACTGCTGCATATAATGAAGAAAAGTATATCAGAGGTACTATTGGTAGTGTAATTAAACAGACACAAAAACCAGAACAGTGGGTAATTGTAAGTGATAATTCTACAGATGCTACGGATTCTATAATCAAAGAGTACTCAGAAAAGTATAGCTTCATAACGTATGTACGCCATATAAACAAAGAGAAAATCGGAAGTAATCTTGGGAAGGTTTCAAAGAGAGTCGTATCGTGTGTTAATGAAGGATTAAAACATATTAATGTAGATCGATATGAACTTTTGGGGATTTTGGATTCAGATATAACGTTTGGACCAAATCTTTATATGGCCTTAACGGAGAAATTTCGTGGTAACCCATCTTTAGGTCTAGGCGGGGCATATATTTACAATGTTACAGGTGATAAGAAGTGGCCATATTCAACAAGCTCGAACAATGTTGGAGGTGCACTTCAACTGTTCCGTGTTGAATGTTGGGAAAAAATCGGAGGATTGTATCCAGGCGGTCACCATGATTCTTTTGCTATCTTAAGCTGCAGGATGCATGGCTGGGGTGTAAAATCATTTCCAGATCTTGAGGTTTACCACCATAAACATGCTTCAGTTACAGGAAGGAGCCAGATTAAAGCAAAATTCCACCTAGGGTGTATGGATTATGTCTGCGGTGATCTGTTTATATATTCGCTAATACGGTCATTATCCAAATTGAATAAAAGACCCGTCTTGATCGGAAGTCTATTAAGAATATCAGGATATTTTTATGCATTCTTAAAGAGAACACCACAGCAGATACCTGAAAACCTTAAAAAGTTTCAAAGAATGGAGCAGTTGAGAAAAATATTAAAAGTGAATAGAATTTGAAAACTTAATTACCTGTAGTATTTATTCCACATTTCACGTTGAAAACTGCTAGAGTAATGTCCTTCGTCAGTATATTTATTGTGTTCTTCAGGCCACCTTCCGGTTCCATCAGTTGAATCCCTATCTTCTATACACCCGCCTTCGCCGTTAGGGCCAAATGTTATCCCATAATTTTCCCAGTTAGAATCTGCTGGTGCACAAGGGTCTGGCTGAGCCCATGCGCCGCTATCAACCCATCTCTCAACATAGCTAATTGTCATCGTATCATTCCAAACCTCTGCAAGTGATGGCATAAGTT
>CAYLVN010000371.1:0-3800 GCA_964387115.1 uncultured Fibrobacter sp. | reverse complement strand
GGAAAATCCTGATCCCAGGAAAACGATCAGTAAACTATCAAGATTTATAAAATATACGATATTACCTGCAAAATGGGCGGAAAGAAGAAATATACTTATGATACATGCGGATGCTGTGAAAATCATGAGTATCCATTTCAAATGTGCATAGTAACTGGAGATGATAATATTTATTATATAGTAGCGTTTTATAGGGAACAACTATTATTCTTTGATCACCATAATTTTACTCTGAAAAATCTTAAAGTATTCTTCTTTGTGAGACAGCACATAAATCCGTAATTTAATGCGTTTACTAATTAAATATTTTGAGCTTCTACATAATTTTATTTCAGAATTTAATCTGTTTTTTTCGCCAATTCAACTTCATAAACTGCCGAGAAATCCGATCTGCGAAACGCTCAGCTACACCCTCAGCCACTATTTTCCGATATCCAGGTTCATTTTCCAATCACTTAAAACTCATAAACCGCAAACCCATAGCCCGGCATCTCGTACGATACATCTTTCTCAATTTTTTGAGGTAGAACCGCTCCCTGCCCGGCAAACCGTTCCTCTGAGGAATCTATAATTCTATTACCGGTAAAATTTATGATCCCGGGTTCGATCACCGTACTGCCGCTACCGAAGTTCATAATAGCCGCAATGCACCCGGATTCATCATGCCTTTCAATAATTACCAGATTCTTTTGCTGTAAAACTTCGACTTTTATTCTCTTTTTGTCAAAGTTGGCCATCGCAGGAATCTTTTTCTTGAGACGAATCATCTCTTTGTAGAAAAGAAAGCACCCTTTTCCTTTTTCTGACGACAGTTCTTTCCAGTCAAGTCTGCTTTTTGTCAATGTGGATTCATCCTGGGGATCGTAAAATGACTGGCCCAGATAAAGATCGGCAAACTCCCGCGCTCTTCCATCCCTCACCGCCTGAACAAGATCTTTATCTGTATGGCTAATAAAGTAAAGAAACGGGGTCTGAGCCGCAAACTCTTCACCCATGAAAAGAAGCGGAATAAAAGGTGACACAAACATCGCACCTGCGGCAAGCTTCACTGCCTCAAACGGTATAAGCATCGAAAGCCGCTCCCCCATAAGCCGGTTCCCTGTCTGGTCATGGTTCTGTATACAAACCACTAGCTGCTTTCCGGAAACCTGCTCCGATGAGCTTCCGTGGTGACGACGGCGGTTCTGCGAATAATCCCAGGAGTAGATAAAACCCTCACGAAAAGCCTTTTCCAAATGATCCAGTGTCCCGTAGTCGGCATAGTAACTTTTTCTTTCCCCTGTCAGAAGCGATTGTACCGCATGATGAAAATCATCGTTCCACTGCGCATCAATGCCATAACCATTGTTCTCTCGTGAAGAAATCACCCGCACATCGTTAAGATCACTCTCAGCAATAAGGTAGCGCCTGCGGCCGCTTCCAGACGAGAACCGGTCGGTTTCCTCTGCCAGCTCCTTGAGAATATGCTTTGCCCCGAAATCAAATATTCCCTGAATGGCATCAAGCCTGAGCGCGTCTATGTGATAGTACTCAAACCAGCTCAGCGCATTCTCTATCATAAAATTTCTCACCCCGTCACTATACATATCATCGAAGTTTATCGCATCACCCCAGGGAGTCTTGTATTTATGTGTAAAGTAGGGTCCATAGTCCTGGACATAGGTGCCCTCAGGGCCCAGATGATTGTAAACAACATCGACCAGCACAGCGATCCCCTTACTGTGGCAGATATCAACAAGTTTTCTCAACCCCTCAGGACCGCCGTAGGAATTCTGAACCGCAAATGGATACGCCCCGTCATAACCCCAGTTTCGCTCTCCGGGAAACTGTGCCAGAGGCATAAGCTCTATTGCGCTCACCCCTAATTTCTCCAGATAGTCGATCTTCCCGATTATCGATTCCAGCGTTCCATCTTCTGTAAAGGTACCTGTATGCAACTCGTAAATCACCATCTCTTCAGGCGGGATCCCTTTCCAGGCACTGTCGCTCCATTTGAAAGCGTTGTGGTCGATCACCTCTGAGGGTCCATGCACACCAAGAGGCTGATAAAAGGATGCCGGGTCCGGGCGTTCTGTACTGTTGTCAAGTTTGTATAAATAGCGGCTCCCCGGAAAAACATCTCTTATCTCTGCATACCAGTATCCTCCGGCCTGCTGCTCCATCTGGACCACTCTCTCAAGTGGAGATACCAGTTTTACCGCAACACTTTTCCGCAAAGGAGCCCAGACCGTAAACGTTGTCCGGCCATCACCTCTGTAATATGAGCCAATTTTCATCTTTTATCCTTTATCCGATTCTGACCCCGACGTAAGCATTCCACAGAATCGCAGCTTTCAGGTTTTACGGGCAGAGATGCTCTTCATTATGCTCAGAATGCCCTTCAGCGGGATAATAACCCACTCCGGGCGGTTGTTAAGTTCGTAACCCAGTTCGTATACCGCTTTCTCAAGCAGAAAGGTTTGGAACAGAATGTCGATCTGTTCGGGATCCTTGGGAACAAACGACGCATCTGCCGCGGTGTCAAGATATGACCTGAAAAATATCCCACTTACATAATAATGCCATGGTTCAATCCATGGCTCAAGAATCGGACGGTCAGATTCCCGGAACGAGGGGTTGAGAAAAAGAGTGCTGTGTGCGGCATAATGAAACGAGCGAACCATCCCTGCCACATCCCTGAACGGGGATCTCTTCAGTTTTCTCTCACTCAAAGGACGCGCCGGCTCACCCTCAAAATCCATTATCACGAAATCTTTTCCGGTGTAAAGCACCTGCCCCAGATGATAATCACCGTGAGTCCTTATCTTTGCAGATGTAATCCTGGACTGTGATATTCTCTTTATCGTCTCGATTATCCCTTTTTCCATCCCTATCACTTCCCGCGCATACTCCTTTAACTGATCGGGGATGTATTCGATCCTCTTCTCAAGAAGTCGGAAGTTACGCTGAACCTGACCCTGCACTGACTGGTACAGAGATCTCTGGTACAGATAAGAAAAAGGCTCCGGCTTAAACAGAGGATCATCCTGAGAACTGCTTAAAGCAAGGTGCATCTGTGCGGTTCTCTTTCCCAGAAGAGAAATCATCTCAAAGAAAAGCTCCTCCACCTTCGAATAAATGGGCGGAGGAATATCAGCCGGCGTTATCTTCCGCATCAGAGGGAAATTATGAGGTATTTCTTTTGATTCATCTTTACGTGACAAAATCTGTTCAAAATACCTGGCCACCACACTTGAAACATAGGACCAGGAATCACCGCTGTTCTCCACATACTTCTGAAGAAGTGCAACTGTAACGGGTTGTCCGGTTCCATTTCTGTATTCAAGTGCCCCCTCATAAACAGGTATGTGAGCAAACCCGCCCTCCTCAGAGAGGAAACGCATCATCTCCAGCTCCGGATTTGTCCCCTCTTCAAGCTTTCTGTAAAGCTTAAGGAAGAGCAGATCACCAAACACTATCGCAGAATTACTCTGCTCCACCTTAAGGGGCCTGCTCAAAAGCGCCCCGGGCAGCTTCTCTATTGTCGATCTTATCTGTTTTGATGCTGTCCCGGCCATTTCCCAGCCGCTACCTTTAAGACGTTTCTTTGATAAAATCAGGTTTAAAAGCCCCTTGTGGAAATCCTCATTGTAGGTCCCATCGTAGATAAACCCTTCCTTGTCTTCAACAAGAATTTCGGTGATTATCGCCTGCGGGAATTCGCTTTCGATACCTTCAGTGCATGTCTTGAATGCAAAGGAGACCGGCAGCAAAGAATGTTGAAGAGAGATGTTATTATCCTTCAAATATTTTGCAATCGA
>CAYLVN010000370.1:0-3809 GCA_964387115.1 uncultured Fibrobacter sp. | reverse complement strand
ACTTGCAACTTGTGACTTGCAACTTGTGACTTGCAACTTGTGACTTGCAACTTGTCGGCATTGGGATTGCTGCTATTTGAGTCAAAGTAAATTTTCTCACCACACATGCCGTTTAGGGAGGTTCCATGAGAAAAATATTTGTCATGGTGACAATTTTAGCGGTTCATTTTCTCTCCTACTCTCAGGACCGTTTCTATGGGATTAAGGGAGGGCTGTCAATTTCCAATTTCTGGGGGGCGGGTTCAGAGAATATTAATAATGAATTCAGAGATGAGCTGGTTGACCTTGATGAGAAGAATCTTCTATGGTTTGCAGTGAGTCTGTTCAGTTCCAGGGAGCTTATTTCTGATCTTGTTGCGGTACAGACTGAGATTGCTTACATAAGGCATGGGAAAGAGTGGGAAAGTGACAATCAGTCCTTTCAGATTTATGCTGATTATCTCTATATGCCATGGCTTCTTAAACTTGAACTTCCTGTGAAGCTTCGGCCCAGCATCTATATCGGGCCGCATCTGTCTCTTATGTTTGCGGCAAGGGTAAAGGATGTTGCCGGTGAGCTTCAGGGAAGTGAATTTTTTTCCGGTAAAGATCCATCCGGTGAGCTGTTTGAGCGTTTTGTAAATGTTGTGGATGCCGGGCTGACTGCAGGGCTTGATTTTGATTTTGAAATGGGGCCTGGTGTTGTAATACTTGACTTCAGGTATGTACTGGGTGGCTTTAACACATTTAATTTTCAGCCGGCCGATAAGACCAGGAACTATTCATTTTTGTTCATGGCCGGTTATGCCCTGAATTTTGGATATTGACCAGTAATAAACGGCTATTATTAATAAAGCAGATCCAGTCAGCCCTCCTGGTACGGATATCTGTATCAGTGACCGGATGATTTTGAAAGAATTGTTTTTAACTGTCTATCTCATCCAGAAGTTTACGTGCTTCTTTCTTTCCCAGACTTCTGATTGAGAGATATTTCTTAAGTGTTGCCTGACGCAGTCTCAGTTGTCCTCCCTTGTGTTCCATCACGTAGACAGCCTGGCTGCTTACACCCAGAAGTTTTGCAAAAGATCCCTGCGAGAGTCCCAGTTTTTTCCGCAGTGTCATAATGCTCTTAGATGACACGCGGACATTTTCTGCTGCTTCAGGAGCAATCTCCTGTTCCCGGATGCTGGTGGCTGATGTCGGGAGCTTTTTTAATTGTGACTCAAGAGAGGCGACTCTTTTCTTCAGTTCCGTCACGGTTTTTCTAAGCGTTGCATTTGAGCTCTGGAGTGCCTTGAGCGATACTTTGATTTCTTTACGGCTGATTCTGCTGATCTCAGTTTTAAGGATTGATGAAAGATTTGGCATAGTAGATTCCTCTCCTTTTACTCTCTCAAAAAAGTGAGAGAGATAATCTGAATCCGGGTTAAGAGTTGACAAACAAAAAATATCGGTTATCTATGCTGATCCCATGTGCTGATATGAAAGCACAGATGGATCGGAAACGCTTAAGGAGATAAAATAATGAAAAGACGGCTGAAAGTCTATTGGCATGATTTGTGCATTACGTAACTTAGCAGTTGAACCTTAAACAGGGGGACTCATGAAAAATCTAAGTGTGTTTGACTGGACCTGCGTAGTCCTTCTAATAATCGGAGGGATAAACTGGGGTCTGGTTGGATTTTTCGGATTTGATCTTGTAGCTTATATCTTTGGAGGAGCCGCTCGTGTGATATATGCCATAGTTGGTCTGGCATCGCTTTATGTTGCGGTGATCAGTCCGGCCTTCATGAGGAGAACTCAGCCCAGGCCGCACAGGACCGTTCAGCAGCCTATCTGAAGATAGATGGACAGCTATGAGATAGTTAATCGGACTATGGAATTTAAGTGTCCGGAAAGGATCGCCCACACTTTTTTCCCGTCCGATCTGGTCTGGGGAGGGGTGCATGCAGACACACCTCTTGATGACTGGCACAGGGTCAGTCTTACGGAATGGCAGAGAATTGATCAGTGGGGGAACCTGTGGAAAAAATCACCCGGCTGCTCAAGAGGGAAGATTATCAGGGGCGCACTCCGACATCTAACCGACATATCAGATTTCCCTTTTCCCGACTTTAACCATCCCTCAAGATATCTTCCCATCCGTAAAGCATTCTCTCTCACTCCTGACAAGTGGCACATAGGCATGCTTACTGGAAGCACCTTTGAGATCGCAAGATCACTTCTGGATCACTACAGCACCGCTTTGCTTGAAGATCCCCAATCGCTTAAAATTCTCCACGACCGTATCGATTCACTCCTTAAAATGGAAATGAGGGGATTTAAAGAAGCCGGTGCTCAGGGGGTAATGATCATTGAAGACCTTCAGGAAATATGCCCGGCTCATATGGGACCATCTCTCTGGAAAGAAGAATTTAAACCGCGGCTGAAGTCTCTGTGCGAGGCAGCCCATGGTCTTGGCCTCAAAATGATAATGCATTCGGTACAGGATACATCATTGATCCCGGAGCTTATAGATGCAGGTGTTGACTGTATTCAGCTTGACTGCCCGATGGCTTATGGAATCGATCAGCTGGAATATCTTCGCGACAGATATCACATTACATTCTGGTGCCCCGTCGATATTTGCACTACTCTCAAAACAGGAAATGAAAAAATAATCCGCGCTCAGGCATCTGAAATGCTGCAGCGGCTCTGGAAAGGCGAAGGGGGCTTTATTGCCGGCTATCACTGGGACATTCACTCACTGGGGATCGATCCGCAATTCCAGGAGTATGCAGTTGATGAATTTATCATTAATGGCAGGAGGGATTCTCTGCAATCAGTCTACAGGCATCCCCATAGTCCTTAAGAATGTATCATTATCACGCCAGCCGGGGCTGACCTTTACATGACAGGTGATTTTGACCGGAACGCCGGTAAGCTGTTTCATCTCAGCTTCAGCAGCTTTCTTTATTTTGTTAATTCCTGCTCCGCCTTTACCCACAACAATTCCTCTCTGACCTGTGGTTTCCACATGGATCGTTGTGGATATTTCGTGACGATTCTCACTTTCCTTGTAGGATTCAATCTCTACAAAAGTCGCATGCGGAACCTCTTCACGGGTGTTTAGAATTATCTGCTTTCTTATGTATTCAGCTGCAAAAAACCTCAGATTCGAGTCTGTCAGCTCATCAGGGGGGAAATAGAGCGGACCCTCTGGAATAAAAGGTTCTATTGATTCAAGAAAGAGCTCTTTTGCCTCAGGCTTTACGGCTGATAGCTTTACATCTGGAGTATCTTTGAAATCCGGAAACTGTTCTCGGAATTTTTTTACGACTATTTCAGGAGACTCGACTATATCGGCTTTGTTAAAAATAATTATTACCGGTAAATTGGCCTTTTTTACAAGGTTGCTGACTACTGTTTCTTCATCACCAAAGCTTCTTGACATGTCAACGATATAACATATCAGGTCGACACCTTGTCTGCTGATAGCGCCGCCAGTCTCTCTGACCATCGATTCATTGAATGCATGTTTGCCTTTGTGAACTCCGGGGGTATCTACGAAGATAAGCTGCATATTATCTGTTGTGTAGATTCCGCGCAGATTTTTCCGGGTGGTCTGAGGAAGAGAAGTTACTACAGAAAGCTGTTGCCCCAGGATTGTGTTCATGAGAGTGGACTTGCCGCTGTTGGGCCTTCCGACAAGTGCAATAAAAGCCGATTTGAATTCAGTTTTGTTTTCCATGGGATCTAAAATAATACCTGAGTTATGCATTCGGGAAGGGACGAAGTGCGTTTAGATCACTTATAGAAAAAAGAGAATTAACCACGAAATACACGAAATA
>CAYLVN010000369.1:0-3810 GCA_964387115.1 uncultured Fibrobacter sp. | reverse complement strand
AGGCCATGAGGTGATATTCCATTGACAAAGCGAGCTTGTGCAGAGCAGATTTTCTGGCCCAGATGTTCAATGATTTTCAACCGCTCGGCAGTTCCGCTTATCTTGTACTTTCCCTCAAAGCCGAGGCAAAGACATAGATAGTATACCTCAAGGACTTCATTTTTTCCTGCGGGCTCAATCAGCATGTGATTGAGCCTGCGATAAAAATCTTCACCGGCAATATTATTACCGAAAATGTCAAGTTGAAGCGGTCTTGAGATCCAGTAATTCCTGCAGACACCGGGAGAACTCAGAACAGTTTCATCCAGTAGAGAAACCAGTGCATATTGGGTATCCAGAATCGCTGCATTATCAACCCCAGACAGTTTACAGTTTTTTATAAAGAGTTCCAGGTAATAATTGATGAGCTTTCTTAAAGCCGAAGGTTCCCCCAGATCCTCTGCTTCGCGCATTTTGATGGCAATTAGAAGCAGATCTGTGCAGAGTACAGCCAGGGATCTTGAGGTATCAGAGATCGAGCTTAGATTTAATGTCTGCGCCGAAATTGTATCGGTAAATGGAACCGTTGTCATCTTTACACCTGTTCTCTTATTGCAAACAGTTCTATTTTCAAATTTTTATAGTTGTGGGGAAAGTAAAATGCCATGCTTCCGGAGTTCCTCACTTCATCCCATATACTGTTCTGCTGATCTAATCCGAAATATAAGAAGCCCGGTTTTCCGGGTATCGATTCAGGTGGATCAGGAAGATGAAAGAGCGGCAAGCCCGGCATTGCAGATTGTATAAGAAGATTTAGTCCTTCCTTTGAGCTCATCTTTATTCTTTGCAAAGATCCGACTATCAATTCCTTATCCGGAACATCTGCAGACAGTCCAAGGAAAAATCGCGCATCGAAAAATATCCGCCGATCATTTATTTGACAGTTATAAACAGACGGTTCGGTCTCCTCAAATGAAAGGATAATGCATCCTGAAGAGGAACTGGAATCCAGCACGCTCCTGATCATTTCAATCAATCGATTTAGTGATAACCAGATATTGTTGTGACTGTACAGAGGGAAGTCTTTGAGGGTTATTTCAGATGAAAATGCGCTTAGTGATCCGGATAAAAAAATGAGGGTTTTGTATAGTTCAAATGGATGAACCATTCCATTAGAGTAATAGTAGTTTAGTAACGGAATTACGCTATTAAGCGTTTGAAGTAATCTGAATGAGGTTTCATCCCCCGGGGTGAATCTGGCCAGGCCACTTCTGGACACGCTGCGTTTATCTGAAAGCATATCGCTTTTTGCATAAAGTATCTCAAGCAGGTTTCGCAAACAGGTCATGATAAATTCCGAGGCCCCGATTTTAAGCAATGGAGCAACAAATTCTCTTTTCAGTTCTATTACACCGCCGGCTCCACGCCTCAGTACTCCTATTTGCAGAGTTGAATACCCATCAAAGGGTTCTTCTTCAAAGAAAAGTTTAAAATTCAGTTTCCCGAGTTCAATCTCTTTTTTTTCTGTTCCGGTTACCTCATCTGTGATTTTGGCCGTAAATACAGAATACCTGGATGGATTATCCGTGCCTGTTTGAAAGACGCTGCTTCTACCCTCTTTAACGACTGCAACCCCCAGATGAATTCCAAGATCCTGACGATCATAGCCGAAATGACCTGAAACAGATCTGGACTGAGGTGTTGGATGATCATTTGGAATTGAACATATCGTTCCATCAGGAAAAACTCCAGAGCATCTCTCAAGAACCAGTGTTCCGTTAGTTAATGCATTTTCATCGATTTTCAGTTCTGTTATTCCAAAGCAGAACTGGTTTTCAATTGACAATCTGGAATCAAATGACGACTGAAGATATCTCTCAAAGGCCTGAAAATGCTGAGGCTGGAGGAAAATGCCCTCTTTCCAGATAACTCTGCCGTTCTGAAATAACATAGCCCCTCACAAATGATGATTTGTTGGATTATAAAAGCTGAGAAATAAATATCGGGAAAGAAAAAATCAGATGGAAAGTATTGGCAGAAATATATATTAAGTGCACATCTTTCCGAATTGCAAATCTCAAAAAATTCCATTTTCAACAAATAAAACAAAGGCAGCTTGATGGGCAGCAACATTCTCCTCATGCATGCGCTATTGATTCTATGCTTTTCTGTTTATTGCAAAGCATCTGAAGCCGGTTTGCTTTCTGTAATTACTGAACCAGAAAGCATCGAGGTCTGGATTGATAATGTTTTTTCAGGCTTATCACCAATCCTGGACAGAAAATTAGCCGAAGGGACATATCAATTAAGGCTGGTAGACCGGGTACATCGTCTCAGTGTTTCTGAAACTGTTCAAATTGAACTAGGTGAAAAGATTGTACTGGAGAAGAAAATCGGCTCAAGATTCGGTTCCCTGAAAGTGATGTCTTCCCCGGAGGGAGCAAAGGTTTATATATCAGCAGAGTTAGGTACAACACCACTTTCCAATGAATTTATGAACCCGGGAAAATATAAACTGGTGATTGAGCACCCCCAAAGTAAATACCTATCAACTTTTCACGATCTGACAATTCTGCAGGGAGATACAGTTACATTATCTGATACTCTAAAAAGAGAGTCCGTCTGGAATAAAAAGGCACTTATTCGACTCTCTTTAGGAGCAGGGGCAGCGGCCGGCTTAATTTTCGCCATCGTTGAGCATGGAATGCATAAAAAGTATCTCGAACAATACAAATTAACCGGCGGGAAAGAGTACCTTAAGAGTTCTGATAAAGCGGCCTTGTTCTCTTTGTCTGGTGCAGCAGGAGGATTAACATGCCTTGTCGGTCTGGAAATCGTAGCGTTTTTCTGACAGGTTGATTATGCATCCCAACCCCAATATTGACTATGGCTACAACCCTGACATCATTGATAAAACAGTTGTAGAACATGATGAACACAGGTGTAAAACTGCATTAAATGATGCATTGAATCAGACCAGACTCGTCGCGCTTCCATCAGGAGATGAGAATGTACCTATCGGTTCAGGCATAATTACAGCGATTATTGGTTCTGGTGGTATGGCAAGAGTATATAAAATCTGGAATGAAAAGCTCGAAGTATTCAGAGCTGTCAAAATTCTGAAACCGGATAAAGATGACCTGAAAAAACGATTTGAGACCGAAGCAAAGATCACTGCCAAGCTTCATCATCCTAATATAGTTGAGATATATAATGTTGGTGAATGGGAAGGGCTTCCTTACCTCGAGATGGAATTTATCAGTGGTAAATCGCTGGAGCAGTTGATCGTAGAACAAGGGAGGTTGCCTGATGAGCTTTGCTGTGCAATCATGATACAGATTTCCAGAGCACTTTACTATGCTCATAATCTCGAGATCCTCCTTTACGGCAAAACATACCATGGCGTAATTCATCGTGATCTTAAGCCTGCAAATATTATGATTTCAGAAAAAGGTGAAGTACGGCTGATGGATTTTGGGATAGCCAGGCCAGTTGAAGCAAGCCTCCATACAATCGATGGCAGTTTTGTAGGTACAATCCAATACCTTTCTCCGGAGCAGATGAACGGAGAGAAGGTTGACTGCCGCACCGATATCTATTCCCTGGGAGCTGTTCTTTATGAAATGCTTGCCGGCGAAAAGATCTTTCCGCAGAGTTCAATTACAGAACTGATGAGAAGAAGAATTAATAACGAGTTTAAGAAGTTATCGGAGTACAAGTTCGATATCTGTCCCGCTCTGACTAAAATTTCACAAAAGTGCCTGAAGGCTGATAAACGTGAGCGCTATCCAGATGCAAATGCTCTGATCAAGGATCTGGTTCCAGTTTACA
>CAYLVN010000368.1:231-3816 GCA_964387115.1 uncultured Fibrobacter sp. | reverse complement strand
CAGGCCGCCGGGCCTGCTGCCAAAGCATTCTCCCGACTCCAGTCCCTGACTCTCTTTAATGCCTCTGGTGGCCAGATTTATTCTTTTCAGGAGATCTCTGATTGGCTCCAAAAAGCCGGATTCACACAAATAGAGAGAAAGAAGCTTTCCACGGCACCACTCTTTGGGCTTATTTACACCTGTAAAAATGGAGCTCTCAATTGAACATCCCTTCCAGATTCGGATTTTATGCCATACTGACCGATCCAGTAATGGGGTATGAGCATCTCACAAAACTTCTGGTTGATTACGGGATCAGCTTTGTACAGCTGCGTATGAAAGAAAAAAAGAGAGATGAAATACTGAGAACCGCTCATATCATGCGCGCGTTGACATCAGGAAGCAACACCAGACTCATAATCAATGACTACCCCGATATAGCCAGAGATTGCGGAGCTGACGGAGTACATATTGGTCAGGATGACACACCTTGTAAAGAGACCAGACAAATCCTTGGAAACAGTGCCATCGTTGGTATTTCAACCCATTCCCCTGCACAGACAATCTCGGCGTGCAAAGAGAAACCCGATTATATCGGGATCGGGCCTGTTTTCCCCACACCTACCAAGAAAAACCCTGATCCGGACATCGGAATCGAGGGTATGAAACGGATGCTGTCGCTCTCCCTTGTACCATCTGTTGCCATAGGCGGAATAGATCTGGAAAATTTACCTTTAATACTTGAGGCAGGAGCGGAAAATTTCTGTATGGTTCGTCAGTTAACCAGTTCAAAAGAACCGGAGAAGGTACTCAGGAAAATTACTGAAATTTACCGGAAGTACTACCCGGATTAATTCACTTTTTTCTGGCAGCCGTTAATTAACTTGTCTAAATTCCGTATTTCTCTGAAAAAAGCATCTACTTTTAATATCAGAAATACTGGAAACTAATGATAATTCATCACTGAAACCACACTATGTATTCACTAAAAGTCAACTCAGACAGATTCGTCCTTATAAGTAAAAACCCAGGTATAAATTTCCACAAAGGCAATGCACCGGTCGGGCTGGTTCAGAAGATCCGTAATGACCTGGGGCTTAAAGCTCTTTACCCGCTGCACAGACTGGATACAGTTACCTCCGGACTGCTGCTTTTTGCAAAGGACCGCAAATCTGTAAGGGCCCTTGCAGCTCAGTTCAGAGAACACACCATTTCAAAGTTTTACATAGCACTGGCAGGTGCACATCCTCAAAAAAAGCAGGGTACAGTAAAAGGTGATATGGTAAAAGGAAGAAACGGAGTCTGGCTCCTGTCGAGAACAACCACAAATCCAGCCGTAACTTCCTTTATCAGTACCGGACTGGGAAACGGACTCAGGCTCTACCTTCTGAAGCCTCTCACAGGCAAAACCCACCAGCTGCGGGTTGCTCTCAAATCGCTGGGAGTTCCGGTTCTGGGTGATCCTGTGTACTATAAGAAAAGAGATCCCCGTTTCTCTCCAGACAGAACATACCTGCATTCATTTGCTCTCAAATTCACCCTCGAGGGAGAAGAATACGCCTTCACAGACATACCAGAGACCGGTTCATATTTCATCTCAGACGAATTTACTACAGCATTGCAGAAATATGCAGATCCGTGGTCGTTTAAGTGGCCGCTGTTAAACCTGAAAGTGTAAGGTGATTTGTGTAAGAGGGCCGCACACAAAAAAAAATCCGCTCACCCCGAAGGATAAGCGGATATTTTCATTGCAACACTGAAAGCTGTTTTACATCAAAGGTTTTTCAGAGTAGTGATCACCATTTTTGTAAACCAGCATCTTAATATCAGCACCCGGTTTCGGGAATGTCAATTTTAACTTGGCTTCATGCTCCTGATCAAGAATTTCCGGATCAATGCGACCGGCTGCTTTTCCAGTGTATGTCTTGCCATTGATGTCAACCAGCTGAAACTGCTCTGCTTTCAGGCGCAGTGGGTTATATGAATAATTGTAAATGTCTACTATTGCAGCTATACTGCCGCCTCGTGTTTCCATTGTAGGAAGAGCCAGAAGGATATCCCATTTGTTGATCTTTTTGAAAACAGATGAGTCCGGAATCGGTTCTATTACTCTTAAATATGCTGAATATGTGTTCCGGTTTTCTTTTCTAAGTACTTTCAGAAGTTTCTGGGCATCGGCATGAGTAGAATCAAATAAGAGAGCTGTAAGAGCGTAGAACTCAGCCTTTACATAGTCCTCTGCATCCTTATTCAGCTTTCCGTTCTGGTAATCCATATCAGCCTGTTCATAATTGTCCTGAGCGATTCTTCTCTGCAGTTCCGACTTTTTGTTCTTTAATGGTGACGGATCGCTTGCGGTTGCAATGGCCTCATCAATCGTTTCAAGTGCCTCATCGAAGTTCTCTTTGGCCAGACTTGAATCAGCCATCTGGGAGAGAAAAAGTGCAAGCTGCTGTTTGAGGTCAGGAGAGACATCCTGGGCCATATATTTTTTGATATCATTCAGGAAAAGCGGTATTGCTTCCATATGAGCAGCACCTTCATTGAGAACCATGCTTGCTCTGATCAGTGTTACCTCTATGTAGCGGTTTCTGAGTTTAGAGCTGGCCTTGTCAGGATTGCTCTTAATCGCTTTGTCGTACATCATGTAGGCGGTTTTATAATAAGTTCTCTTCTGGTCACCCTGAAGTTTCTGGGCTAACTTGTAGGCAGAATCACCTTTTTTCTCGAATGAGGATGTTCCACACCCCAGAATCATTGTCAAAACGCTTAAACCCGCCACCACTTTCAGAACCGCTTTCATGAATTCCTCCAATCTCTATGTTAATAAAAGAGCTTTCTACCGGTTCAAATCTGTTAAAAGATGCTTTTCTCCATGAGGTATTGTCAATAGCAATATAATACCTACCTTATGCATCCGGGAAGACTGTAGTGTGTTTAGACCTTGCAGCAGAAAGGTATGAATGAATCACAGGTACTCCGCACTGATGGAACATCCGCGATCTGTAATACTCTTTCAGCTCAAGGGATAAGTACTATTCGCCCCGATCCGTATGTATAATTAAGGAATATAATTGCTTGCAGTTATCTGCCCTCTCACATATTTTTCCGATCATGATTTCACAACCCGGACAGAAACAATTTTTAGCTCTGAAAATTATCAAAAAACTGGTTGAGAACGGTTACGAGGCACTCTATGCCGGTGGTTATGTCAGGGATATGGTTATGGGAAACCCCGGCATCGGGGATATAGATATTGCCACCAATGCAAAACCGGAAACCATTTTGTCTCTATTCCCCCAGACAATCAGCGTTGGCGAACAGTTTGGAGTCATCATTGTAGTCCTTGAAGGTATTCCCTTTGAAGTTGCAACATTCAGGTCTGATATCGGTATCTCAGATGGACGTCACCCCTCTGAGGTTTCATTTACCGATGCCCGAAATGATGCATTAAGGAGAGATTTCACCATTAATGGGATGTTCTTTGATCCCTTGACCGAAAAAGTGATCGACTACGTTTCCGGGCTTGATGACATAAAAGCAGGAATAATCAGGGCTATAGGCGACCCTTTTCAGAGATTCAGTGAAGATTACCTGAGAATGCTC
>CAYLVN010000368.1:0-221 GCA_964387115.1 uncultured Fibrobacter sp. | reverse complement strand
TTTTCTGCCAGATTCAATTTTAAAATTGAGAAAAACACATGGGAAGCACTGCAGGAAAATGCAGCCAGAATAGCTTCAATTTCCGCGGAAAGAATTTTTTCTGAGATCGATAAAATGCTGCGTCAGGGAAGACCAGAAAATGCATTTGAACTGCTGGATCAATCCAGGCTGCTTAAAGAGGTGTTACCGGAGATTTCTGCACTCAAGGATGTACCTCAGCC
>CAYLVN010000367.1:2055-3817 GCA_964387115.1 uncultured Fibrobacter sp. | reverse complement strand
GATTTTAATAAACAACCCATTGTCTCCATTTCTGGATTTTTTCACACTGCTGGCAATTTTCTCTCTTTGCTATTACAATGCAAATCAGCTCAGGGAAAGCTGGTCAAGACTTAAGGAGTGTCCCTGGTATGAGTATGGCTCAAAGCAGTTTTTGTTATCTCTTGCCGCTTTATCGGTTCTGCTTGCCGTCCCTTTTATGGTCATATTTCTGATCAGAACGCGAAGCACTCTTTTTTCAGCCGCCGGTTTGATTCGAGCAGGAACTTTATTCCTTGCATTGATCCCGATTTTGCTTACCGCGGCCAGACCCGCATTGCGGACGGAGAAAAAGGATTCTGATATCGCAACCGATACGATACTGTTTCTATCTTCAACCCTGGGATGCTTTATTCCGCTCTTTGGCTGGATATTCACTGTTTTAACATTTGTCGCAGTACTCCTGCTGCAATGGGAAATGTTACACGAAACCGGTAAAATACCCGTCGATTGCAGTGATGGGCTGACCTGTGAAGATTGACCAGCATGAAAGCATTGCTTTGTGCAGTCAGCCATTTTTCCATTCTCCGCGGTGTGCTCTCTCCAGATCAGATCTGCAGAATCGCCCGTGAACTGGGATATGAATCTGTTGCCATCGCCGACCGCAATAATCTCTATGGCCTCCCTGCGTTCCTTAAAAGCTGTAAAGCACACGGTCTTATACCGATCATAGCAGCAGAAATTGCCGGCCCTGATGGAACCGCGGTTCTTTATGCTGATGGGGATTCCGGGTATTCTAATCTTTGTCGTATCATAAGCGAGTATCATTGCGGGAAATCTTTCCGTCTTGTTGACTCGATCAGAAATGACGCGAGGGGAATTCATGCTTCTACAGACAACATCGGGTTGATTGATCAATTAAAAGATCTCTGCAGGGTATATTTCCGGATGCAGAGGCCGCGTGTTCCGCCGCCGGAAATCCGCAAAAATAAAGTCCCCTGCCTCATAGCGCCGGTCATGGCATTTACAAGCACGCAGGATTATGAGATTCACCGGATGTTAAGGGCCATTGACACAAACGGGACCCTCTCAGGATTGCCATCAGCAGAACTTTATGACAGCTCTGCTAAGTTCCTGTCGTGGGAGCAGTTACGCGACCGTTTTGAAGTGTTTGATTATGCAATCGAGACCACGAATTCTTTTATCTCTAATATCAGGTCACGTGCTGATTTTGGGAAACCGATTATGCCCGTATTTACCGGCGTAGAATCATCAGCGGAACTGCTTCGCAAGAAAACCTATGAAGGTGCGGCGGCCCGCTATGGAGAATTAAGCGAAACCGTTGTCAAGAGAATAGAATATGAGCTTGATCTTATTTGTAAAAAAGGATTTTGCGATTACTTTCTGGTTGTAGACAACATCGTAAAGCAGTCTCCCAGAACCTGCGGCCGGGGGTCCGGTGCGGCAAGCATTGTAGCGTATTCGCTTGGGATCACCAATGTCGACCCCATACGTTATAACCTTATGTTTGAGCGTTTTCTCAACCCGGGGCGAATCGATCCGCCGGATATCGATGTGGATTTTGCCTGGGATGAGCGGGATTCTGTTCTGGACTATGTATTTGACAAGTACGGTACGGCACACTCTGCCATGATCTCGACTCATCAGACATGCGGCGCGCGAATGGCAATCAGGGAGGTTGCGCGGGTGTACGGGTTAACTGAGGATGAGATCAGCAAGGTCACCGCAAAGATCCCTTACTTTATTGATCTGCCCGAATACGCTC
>CAYLVN010000367.1:0-2016 GCA_964387115.1 uncultured Fibrobacter sp. | reverse complement strand
AGCAGTGGCCATCGATGAGCGGAGTCGTTTTTGATCATCCATGGCCCCGGGTTCTTCAGGATGCTGGAAAAATTATCGGAATGCCGCGGGGAATAGGGACACATTGCGGAGGAGTGGTTATTACACCGCAACCTATAAATACCATTGCACCAGTCCAGATCTCCGCCAAAGGGTACCAGATTGTGCAATGGGAAAAAGAAGGTGCCGAGGAAATGGGTCTTGTAAAGATAGACCTTCTGGGAAACCGCTCGCTGGCCGTAATACGCGATGCGCTGTTAAATGTAAAAAATGAAGAGATTCCATTTGATGAAAGCAGCTGGGATCCACAATCCGATCCAGATACAATAAGCCTGTTTGCCAGAGGTGATACAATCGGGGTATTCTATACCGAATCGCCAGCCATGCGTCTTCTCCAGCGTAAAACAAAAGCAGGCGACTTCGATCATCTTGTTATTCATTCGTCGATAATCAGGCCGGCAGCAAACAAATATATAAGGGAGTACATAAAAAGGCTGCACGGGGCAAGCTACGAGGTGCCTCATCCGGTTCTGCGCGATACGCTCTCTGAAACTTACGGGATAATGGTTTACCAGGAGGATGTATCGCGGGTAGCCATGTCTTTAGCCGGGTTTTCCGCCCAGGATGCCGATGCCTTACGTAAGATAATGTCCAAAAAAGCCAGAGGAAGCAGGTTTGAGGATTTCCGAATCAGATTTTTTGAAGGTGCACGCCAAAACGGGGCTGAAGAGGCGGCTATAGCAGAAATATGGGAAATGATGCTCTCTTTCTGCGGATATTCTTTCTGTAAACCTCATAGCGCAAGTTACGTTCAGGTCTCTTTCCAGTCTGCTTATCTCAAAGCGCATTTCCCGGCTGCATTCATGGCTGCGGTACTCTCAAATTACGGGGGATATTATTCAACCCAGGCTTATATCAGTGAGTCACAAAGAATGGGTTTGAAGGTAATTCCTCCAGATGTAAATCTCAGTGAATGCCGCTATTATTCAAGAGGGGATTCTATTATAGTAGGATTATGTCAAATAAAGGGACTCAGCATTGAAATTCAGGAGAAAATAGTGGGAAACCGAGGGGAAAACGGGCTCTTTACAGGTATGGAAGAGCTGCTTTTCAGAACTGGAATGGGGGAGTCTGATGCTGAAAAACTTATAACGGCAGGTGCATGTGACAATCTATGCAAAGGTATAAACCGTTCACAGCAATTCTGGCAGATACGCCAGTTTTTCAGAAGCGGGAACACCGGTTCTCTGCCCGGGCTTAAAACCCTCTCTGTTCGTCAATACCTCATAAACCAGTACAGGACTCTCGGTTTTCTTTCCTGCTGTCATCCTATAACTCTTATTCAAAACAGAAACAGAAATTTGATAAAAGCAGCCGAACTGGACAGCTGCATCGGGCGCAGTGTCACAATACTGGGCTGGTGCATAAGTGCCAAAACTGTTTCCACCAGACTTGGCGACAGTATGGAATTTGTGACATTTGAGGATGAAACCGGGCTTATTGAAACTGTTTTCTTCCCGGAAATACATAAAAAATCTGCCTCGATGCTGGAGTATCACAGCGCATTTGTGGTATCGGGCCGCGTTACGGAGGAGTTCGGGGTTGCGGTTCTTGAGGTCAGTAATCTTCAGAGACCTGAATAGACACTCCATACTTTTCATTCCATCCAGACTGCCCATTGAGCACATTCTTCCCATCACCGCGTCTATTCAGAAAGAATACCGCACCCAGGTTTGAATGAAAGGGTACGCAGTATATAATTTCCTATTGTATATGTTTTATTTAGAGGAGGTATTATGTTTTTCAAAACAGCTCTGATTTTTTCGGTTCTGTTCAGCGTAATTGCCGCACAGGAAGAGGCAGCTACAGCCGGAAGCTCCGTTGGTAATGACGAAGCCATTGTGCGGGGCATCCTTGATAATTGCGGTCTTAAGGGACTGACAATTACAGATGTCGCCACGATCCAAGAGGGGAGAGTGGTCAGTCTTGATTTGAACA
>CAYLVN010000366.1:0-3831 GCA_964387115.1 uncultured Fibrobacter sp. | reverse complement strand
CATTAGTTGATGTGTAATAATAGAATTTGTTGTCGCGAAAGGCGACCTGAGCGGCATTGGCTTCTCCTCCAGACCAGGATATCGACTTCGTTTGCAGAACAATTCCATGATCAGTCCAGTTCACCATATCCTTAGAGGAGTAGCACTTATAATATCGCATCAAATAACTGTTATTGGGGGCAGCCGAAGAATCATGGCCGACATACATATATACAACGCCATCATGTACCAGCGGGGCCGGATCGGCTGTATAACAGGTCTGCACTACCGGATTTTGTGCAAAACAGGGTAGAATGCAGATCTGAAGTGTAAACATACAGAGTAGCGCTCGCATTTGATTTCTCATGTCCAGCTCCGTTTTTTATGAGGGTTTACTTAAAACCAGCTCCAGTGATCCTTTTTTCAATGATACTCTTTCAGTTCCCGGTAGCATTGGCTGCTTTATATCCGCAGTAACATTAGTAAGTAAATACATACCATCTGCTCCGGTTGTATAATTTAAGCCCTGATACGCAAGAGAGACAATTGCATTTGATAGAGCTTTCCCGGCTTGATCTGCCAGGAAAGTTTCAGGGCAGGAAAAAGACAGCGAATTTATGTCTGCCATATTGGCTGTCGGGTTCAGCGGGGGCCACCGAATAGCAGACCCCGCATAGCCATCAGAAGAATGGTGAGATGGTTTTTACATTTTTCTTTAAGAGTCTGGCAATCAGGCGATTTCAGCATTTTAATCATGCAGAAGGTAACCATCATTTCAAAATAACCTTCTCATAATGTTTGAGCCCTCTGCTTCTTACATTTACCAGGTATACTCCTTTTTTCAACTGTGGCGTGTTAACATTCATATCTGCAGCTGAATTTTTATGGAAACTAAAAACGACTCTTCCTGAAAGATTGTACACCTGAACAAACAGATTTGACATTTCTCCGTTCATTTTCATGCAGATCCTGCCGTTATTTTCTACAACACTCACCACTGGAAGAGCTGTTACATTCCGGCTGAGTCTGCTGTCATGGAAAATCCGTTTCACACCTGTCTGGTTTTTGTTGTAACTGTCAATAACGCTCATCGAACCATCAAGTACATAGGTCATTCCAGCTTCGGTTTCAAATGATTTGGTGATGTTCTTATGCCGTACATTGCAGGTACCACCGGCATTGGATGTAATAACCGCCCTGCTTACCGTCTTGTTGCTCCATGTTACAGTGTCAATTAAAAATCCTTTTCTTGCCAATAACCCCCTGAATGATCCGGTACCCCATCTGTCAGGAAGGGCTGGAAGAAAGTTAATTTCATCATTATGGCTCTGAAGCAGCATTTCATTTACACCTGAAACCGCACCGAAGTTGCCATCAATCTGAAATGGCGGATGAGCATCAAAGAGATTAGCGTAGGTACGATCAGGCGTAAGAAGCATCTGAACCAGCCTGTAGGCATGATTGCCGTCTTCAAGCCTGGCCCACAGATTCATCTTCCAGGCCAGTGACCAGCCTGTAGCCATATCACCCCGTTGCGTCAAAGTAGTTTTGGCTGCGTCGGCCAGAGCCGGAGTGCCGCGTACACTGATCTGCGCAGAAGGAAACAATCCGTAGAGATGGGAGACATGCCTGTGCTGATCAGTCGGGCTATCCCAATCCTTGAACCACTCCTGCAATTGACCATATTTTCCGACCATGTTGGGAGGCAGCCTTTTGACTGCAGCTTCTGCTTGTGTCCGCAAATCAGAATCAACATTCAGTATTTTTGATGCCTCAATTGTATAGTTCAAAATATCACGAATGATCTGAACATCCATTGTGGGTGCAAAACTGACGTCGCAATTCCAGGCGCCAGGTTTGTTTTCCGGTGAGGCACTGGGGCAGGTCCCCAGATATTTGTTACCGGAAAAAGGCTCTTCCACCATAGTTGCCAGAAAAAACTCCGCTGTTCCCTTCATAGTTTCATAGACATCGGCCAGGAATTCTTTGTCAAGAGTAAAAAGGTAGTGTTCCCAGAGATGCGTAGACAGCCATGCGCCTCCTGTAGGCCAGTGACCCCAGGCTCCATCGATAGGGGCAGTCCTGTTCCATAAATCTGTATTATGATGAGCAACCCAGCCTTTATCAGTACCCCAGTGTTGTATGGCCGTTTCTTTCCCCGGTACTGCCATTGCCTTAATCTTTCTCACAAGCGGTTCCAGACACTCCTGAAGGTTGGCCGATTCAACCAGCCAGTAATTCATCTCTGTATTGATATTTATGGTGTATTTACTTCCCCAGGATGGATTTAGCGATTCATTCCAGACTCCCTGCAGATTTGCAGGCTGTGATTCTCCTCTTGAAGAGGATATTATCAGGTAACGCCCGAATTGATAATGAAGACGAACCAGCTGAGGATCATTTGATGTAGCGAATTTTTGAACCTGCGCATCTGTTGTTAATGTAGAATCGTTTGTCGGTGTACCAAGGTTAATATCGACTCTGTCAAAAAGTTCCTTATAGGAGCTCAGGTGATCAGCGAGGATTTTATCGTAGCTCTTCAAATTCAAGTCATTTATGTATTTTTCGGCACGGGTTGCCTGATTGGCGGTTACATCATTGAAGCTGTTAAAGTTCGTACCCACAGCGATTAAAACCGTAGCGCTGTCTGCTCCATTGATGTTTATTTTATTGTTAGCGGTTGAAACAGTGCCGCCATCTGACTTGACTTTTACACGAGCCTGAAACTTAATACCGCTGTTATTGACTGTTGTGTTCAAGAGCAGTAAATCATTGCCCGATGTTGCAAAGTTTTTGCTCCCATGGGGACAATCCATGGAAACCGCACAGGTTATTTTTCCTGGTTGATCTGCAGTCAATCGAACTACTATTACCTGATCTGTAAAACTTGCAAAATACTCCCGTGTATAGTTTACTCCCCCCGATGAATACGTGGTTTTAGAGATCGCTGTTTTCAGATCGAGTTCACGACGATAATTTGTCGCATTGTGGCCTGTGAATTCCAGATAAAGATTTCCGACAGGTTGATATGCAGCCTCTCCCCCTCCGATCATCTGGTTTACAGCATTGCATGCCCCAGTAGCATCATTTGCAAAGATCTTCTGGCGTGCTTCGGCAAGGCGATTGGCAGCACCAGTCCTGTTATTATTGCCAGGGGACATATTCCAGACTGTCGATTCATTCAGACTGATCCTGTCTTTGGCCACAACTCCATAAACCATTCCTCCCAGTCGGCCGTTTCCTATCGGCAGGGCTTCCTCAAATTTGGTCGCGGCCTTGTTGTACCAGAGTGTTAGATCTGCAAAAGAAACAGTAGAAAAAAACAGACAAAGAATTATCCCTTTGATTTTCATACAAACGCCTTTCAATTGCGGCCAATAATTACTATCTGGAATTCACCTGTTACACAGCACTTCTTTTTCAAATAAAATATACTCATGAATGAAAAACGCCCCCCTTACCATCAAAGATAAGAGGGGAACACATTTATACACTGACACAAACATAGAGGTACTGTCGAGAGAAAAAAATGCGGTGATTCCATCGAAAGTACCTTGTACTGAAAAATCTTTACTGAATATTGATAGTTTTTGTAACAGCCTCACTACCAGCCAGAATCTTCACCAGGTAAGTCCCTGATCGGATTGCCGGCAGATTAAAGCTGAGGTCATGTTGATTTGTTTTTCCCTGAAATAATGTACAAACCATTTTTCCGGAGCAATCATACAATTCGACTTTCATATTCTTATTTGACGCAAATGAGCCCGATTTGAGTGTTACCGACTTCTTATCGGCGTAAACCTTAATATCATTTTTATTAAGGGCTCCACTTTTTACACCCTTTTCCAAACC
>CAYLVN010000365.1:0-3838 GCA_964387115.1 uncultured Fibrobacter sp. | reverse complement strand
ATTTTATTACAATTCATCACTAAACCTCTTCCAAATAACCCCGCAATCCAATCAGAAGGGAAGAATCATGGACTTACTGCTTACTGAAACTGAAGCACGGGTTCTGGGAGCTTTGATTGAAAAGGAGATCACAACCCCGGAGTACTATCCTTTAAGCCTCAATGCGCTGGTAAATGCCTGTAATCAGAAATCAAGCAGGGAACCGGTGATGAACCTTAGTGAAAAAGAGGTCCTTGCGTCAATTGACACTCTGAAAAGTAAAAAGCTTGCCTGGCAGCTGACAACTGCTTACGGGCGGGTTCCAAAGTTCGAACACAATATCCAGAACGTGTTTCTCTTCTCCAGACAGGAGCTGGCAATAGTTGATGCTCTGCTGCTCAGGGGGGCCCAGACCATGGGTGAACTGCGTACGCGTACAGAAAGAATGTACCACTTTTCATCTCTTGATGAGGTCGGGCAGACCCTTAAGGGGCTGATTGAGAGGGTGGACGGGCCGTTTGTGATTGAACTTCCCCGCCAGACAGGACACAAGGACAGCAGATTTATGCATCTGTTTTACGGGATGCCTGATCTGGAAAAAATGGCTGAAGCTAAAAGCGAAACATCATTTCTAAATACATCTTCCACATCAGACAGAGTATCCGCTCTGGAGGAGGAAGTAAAGCAGGTCCGGATAGAGCTTGATGAGCTTAAGCAGGCATTTTATGATTTGAAAAAGCAGCTTGAGTAAGGATGGGCTTTAAATTGATCCAGAATTATACATTGTACACAAACTCACAAGCTGGCGACTTGTCCGGTTTTGCGGTAAATCTTTATACGATCAAAACATCTTTCTCTGCTCCGGGATCTCTTCCCGTTTCTTCTCTACTGTAATACTGTCATTTTTAGCAGTGGGGAGCTTTCCTGTAAGGCTGAAATAGGTGGAATCGTTTATGATCTTGTGAAGATAGAGATTGTTGGCGATTACCGCTATTCTCTTACTCATAAAGACTGATTTTGTGTGATGGGGTGAAAGCTTTGTTGGCATGGCAAGCACTGCCGCAAGCCGGGCCGATTCGGTCCTTGATAAGTTATAAGAGCTTTTTTTAAAATACTCCTGTGATGCTGCTTCACATCCGAAAATATTCTTTCCCCACTGGGCATAATTAAGGTATAGTTCAAGAATCCGGTCTTTACCAAGATAGCGCTCCATCAGCAAGGCATAAACAAGTTCTTTCACCTTTCTCTTAAAACTTCTCTCTTTGCTTAAGAACAGATTCTTTGCCATCTGCTGGGTAATCGTGCTTGCACCCCGTTTGACCTCTCCCTGGGTGCGGTTGTAAGCAGCCGCCTGCATCATCGCTTCAAGATCAATCCCCGGGTGAGTGTAAAAGCCGTCATCCTCAGATGCGATAACGGAGGTTATGAGATTCTTGGAAATGGAATCCAGGGGAACAAAAATATGTTTCAGTGTGTCAGAACTGCCCTCATTCACAAGCTCATTTTTGTAAAGTTTCATGAAGGCAGTTTCTGTCGGATTTGTTGTCTTCAATGCCTTTACTTCTTTTATCGGTTTCGTTACAAATTGATAGCCGATAATGATGGCTACGGTACCGGCAAGAGAAAACAGCACGGAATAGGTGACGAAAATAGTGATAACAACCGTAAAAAAGATTTTCAGAATTCGCAAGACTAAATTAGATGATTTCTTTTTCATAACATATATTCTTAGAAACTGCACACCTTCCTGAGAGTAAGCTGAAAAATAGCTCATTTATTAAATAGAAGCAATCAAAGCCGGCGGGGTACCAAAAATGAAGGTAAAAATCTCAGGCCTCTTATTTTTCTTCCTGTTTGTTCTTTCCATTTCAGCACAAACTGCAAAAGAGATAGTCGAGAAAGCCGATAACATACTTCGTGGAAAATCCAGCAGAGCCACATTCACAATGAGAATAGTGCGTCCGGAGTGGTCTCGCGAACTTTCTATGAAAACCTGGAGCAAAGGCGATGATTATGAACTCATTCTGGTCACTTCGCCGCCACGGGACAGGGGAACCGCATTCCTTAAAAGGGGTAACGAGGTCTGGCAGTGGGTTCCTTCGATAAACCGGACCATAAAAATTCCTCCCTCAATGATGGGGCAGTCATGGATGGGTTCTGATTTCACCAATGATGACCTTGTCAGGGATGCTTCAGTGGTGAATGACTATGACCACAAAATGCTTTCCGATACAACCCTCGACGGTGTTAATGTGTACAGAATAGAGATGATTCCCAAACCCGATGCTCCGGTGGTGTGGGGGAGGGTTGAGGTCTGGATCGGCAAGGAGGATTTCATACAGCATAAAGCTTTTTTCTATGATGAAACTGGTTTACTCATAAATATCATGACCCTTTCCAATATTAAGGAAATGGGTGGAAGAAAAATACCTGCCAGACTGGAAATGGTTCCTGCAGATAAAAAGGGAAACGCTACAATTCTGGAATATCAGGATGTGGAATTTGATGTTCCGATAGAGAACTCCTTTTTCTCGCTTCAGAATCTAAAACAGGTCAGGTAATCCGATGTCAATGTACCTGATTATGGCTTTCCGCAACTTGTGGCGGAACCCTCATCGCACACTTATCACTACCGCTTCGGTTTTCTTTGCGGTGATACTTGTGCTTTTTACCCGCTCGATGCAGTATGGCACATATGAGCATATGATCCGTACTACATTAAAGCTCCACACCGGTTTTATCCAGGTCCAGGGACCCGAATTTCAAGAAAAAAGATCTCTTGAAAACAGCATGGAACTTGACAGCTCCCAGATCTACAAAGCACTCTCTGTAAAGCATGTTACCGGTGCGGTCCCCAGGATTGAGTCTTTTGCGCTTGCTTCTTCAGGGCAGAACTCCAGGGGCGTAGCAGTTACAGCGATAGATCCTGCCGGAGAGGACCGCATGAACGGCCTTTCCTCAAGAATAAAGAGCGGCAAATACCTGGCAGACAAGTCGCCAGGAGTGCTTATAGGGGCAAAGCTGGCAGAGTATTTATCTGTAAGAGTGAATGACAGTCTGGTGCTTCTGAGCCAGGGTTATCACGGAGTGAGCGCTGCCGGGATATTCCTGGTAACTGGTATCGTTGAGCTTCCGATCCCGGAACTTGATGCAAATGTTGTCTACATGTCATTAGATGAGGCACAGTGGTTTTTTGCAATGCCCGGGATGGTGACATCGCTGGCATTGATGATTGATGATCCGGACAATCTCGGAACAGTAGAGGATTCGATCAGGGAAATCTTCAAAGATCCTTACGTTGTACTTAACTGGCGCGAGATCCTCCCTGAGCTTGTGCAGTCTATTGAGGTTGACAATGCCGGAGGGATAATCATGCTGGGTATCCTCTACCTTGTGATAGGGTTTGGAATATTTGGAACGGTGATGATGATGTCGGCTGAGCGCAGACGGGAATTTGGAGTTCTGATCTCCATAGGCATGAAGAGGTGGCGGCTCAACCTGATGATTTTTATCGAGACACTTTTTATCGGGCTCATGGGTTCTCTTGCCGGTATGCTGGCCTCAATACCGCTTCTTCTTTACATGAAAGGACATCCTGTCAAACTGACCGGAGATGCCGCTGAGGCAATAATGAGGTACGGATGGGAGCCGGTGATTCCATTTCTGGTCGAACCATCACTGTTTATTAACCAGACAATTATCGTGCTGGTCATTTCTCTTATAGCAGCCATATATCCATTATGGTCAATATCCAGGATTAAAGTTTCGGATGTGTTACGGGCCTGAAGACAGGGAGAGGAAATGTTTTTTTCGTTAGCCTGGAAAAATCTCTGGCGTAACAGAACTCGCAGCCTGATTA
>CAYLVN010000364.1:3602-3870 GCA_964387115.1 uncultured Fibrobacter sp. | reverse complement strand
GGCGCTCATTTTGGAAGAACTCCGATCCTGCTGATTTTCCTGATGTAAAACTGTTTCTTAGACCGGTTTGGAGATACTTCTCCTTCCAGCATGGGTTCTACACCCTTTTGACAAGATAAGGGAGAGATTATATAAGTGTTCTGTTTTATATATGGACTGCCCATGTATTCAAAGACAAGTTGCTGCCCTGTAAGGATCGCATAATCGATCACATGGACAAGTTCGCTGGTCTCAAGCTTTTTCAGTTCCCTTCCGTATTTTGTGCTTC
>CAYLVN010000364.1:3105-3592 GCA_964387115.1 uncultured Fibrobacter sp. | reverse complement strand
AATAATGTACACAGTATCTGCAGACAGTGGTTCCAGAAGTGATCTCAGCGGTTCAAAAGACTCGATCTGGCTGGTCACTTTCTTTTCATTTGAGACAAGAAGACATCTTTCTGTTATATACAGTCTCGAAAATTCACGAAGCCATTCACGCACCGTTTCCATAACGTTTACAGGGGCATTGCATTTTGCAAGCCACTGCAGAATAATTTCTCCCTCAACCCCACTGCTGAGGGTATCAGATAGTACAGATTTGTCAATTTTACCTTTGTAAACTCGATCCAGACTGGAAAGCACCCCGGCCTGAGTGAAACGAAACAAGTTTAAAGAATCGATCTCCTGTGGAATAATGGCCGAAAAATCAGCAGGTATGACAACGCTCAAATTTGATACGCTGTCGGGATTAATCGTATGTACCTTAGTAAATACTGCCTCAGAGCCCTTTTTCTTTAAATCGATGAGACCGGCAAACCTAAAGGCTCGAAGGGTC
>CAYLVN010000364.1:0-3095 GCA_964387115.1 uncultured Fibrobacter sp. | reverse complement strand
GACTGCTCCTGGGCGATCCTGCGGAGGGAATACAGATGTTTTTAACCATTTACCGCCGCTTTTATCGATCAATTCCAGAAACAGCTCCCGTCTCCAGCCTCCAGCTTCATTGAATGTGAACTCTATGAGATCTTCAACCCGCTTTTGTGATGTTTCTGAGAGCCAACTTTCAAAAGCTGTCTTGTTGAGAAGATACTCCTGTTCTGTTTCGTAAAGTATTCTCCTGGCTGTGCAGTAAGAGATTCCAAGTTTTGCTATGCTGTCTCCATTTTCAGCTTTAAACTGTGAGCCGGAATCGATCAGCTTCTTTATCTGAGAGGAAGCGCCCCGAGTAAGTCCACCCGATTTTTTCTTTTTCAACTGTTTCTGAGAGCCGAGTGCCGCCAGGACCGTAATATCATTGAGCACTCTCCATGGCCATTGAGGCATGGGCTGTGTTTCCACATCCACAGCAGATGCCTCGAGGATTGTTGTTATAAATAGTTCTCTGAGAGCTGGCTCAAACTCATCAAAACCAAAAATACGCACAACTCCGGACTGGTTTCTTGCTCCAAAGACCAGAAATGAGAGAATAAGAGGATCTGTGAAGGGTTCCTGCTCGAAATGAAGGCCAGTATCACCCATCAGGTAAGCCAGTGCACATCGAAGCCGATCCCTGGGGCTCAGCTCCAGATATTTTTTCTTTAGAGACTCCGGTCTGGAAAATTCCGATACAGCCTGCGCAATTTTACTGGAAGAAAGGATTCTTCTTGAAGACTCAGCATCCTCCAGAAAATGTGCAAAAACCCAGGCTGATGGCAGCAGCCTGATATATTCTGAAAACCTGGAGACTATATTGTTTTTCACTGTATTCCGCGTTTACCAGATCTGAGGGGAAACGATATCAGTAATAGAAAATAAAACACGCCGAAGCTTTCATGTGGACTCATGAGGGCAAAAGCAGTAGAAGAGGATACCCCAGAGATGAATTATGGAGCGTTCCCACAGAAAATATGATCATACGGGGAACTTTCTGATCGTTTGTTCTCACCTGTGTCATACCTCAGGAGAGGATTTTTGATTTAACGTGTTAAGTCAATGTTTCACCTCAGAGATGATTTTTTGATTTAACGATGTTAAGTCACTGTTTCACCTCTGAGATGACTTTTTGGATTTAACGATGTTAAGTCACTGTTTCACCCCTGAGATGACTTTTTGGTTTTAACGATGTTAAGTCACTGTTTCACCCCTGAGATGACTTTATGATTTAACGATGTTAAGTCACAGTCTCACACCAAGTGATTACACCTCTCACCTTCGGATCTCATCTGATTTTTTTACCACGATTTAAACCAAACAAGGTGATTTTGACTGGTACATGTTCCTGATACACTAAATCATCTCAGGGGTGTGTAAAAGCGGTTACCTTGCAGGGAACCGAATACTGCCCTTTAACCATAATTGCAAAACAATACGCAAAAAATGTATGTTTAATCATATTTTCTAAAATAAAATCGAACATCGCATTCTTTTCCTTAATAGGAGATACTTATGGTAGACAAAGAACTGCTGGACATCCTCTGCTGTCCTGAAACAAAACAGGACCTTACCCTTGTCGGTGATAAGGTGATTCAGACTATCAATGGGAAAATCAAAAAAGGAGAAGTTAAAAACAGGGCTGGGGAAACAGTAAACGAGCCAATCGATGCTGGTTTACTCAGAGAGGATCACAAGTACCTCTACCCTATCAGAGAGGATATTCCGATAATGCTCATCGACGAAGGGATTCCCTTCGATCAGTTTGATTCCGAATCCTGATCTTTACTATTATATATACCAAAGCCAGAAAGGCTATGAGTATCATCTGAACAATCACCGGTGTAGTGAAGACAGAACGACTCTCTTCTGCACCGGTAAGTCTGATCTCCTCAAGAGAATCCCCGCAGTTACTCCTCCCCGATACAAGCAAGGAGAATTTTGCTGAACCTGTTGTATCCATCTGCCCCCACGGGATAGCCCATTCCAGCGAAACCGCCCCGGAGCTGTCCAGCATGTTTCTGTCCAGCCTGTAAAAATCAGATCTGTCCAGAGTGTCAGGAATGCTAATCCTGAGAGGAGTATTACCTTTTGGGGTAGTAAAAGAGAATTCCCATTCCCTGCAGACTACTTTCCCTTCTGTACGCAGATACCCGGCTAAACCTTCAGGGGTCTTTCGTGCATCCCAGATCCATTGCGAAGCCCCCCATTTTTTTGCAGTTTCAGAATTCCATTCAGGCAAAAAACCATCAAGCTGAATACGCCGGCCATACTCAATTTCATATGAAGCTGAATGGGAAACGAAACAGAAACACAGTATAAAAAAAGGTGTCAGATATCTTTGCTTCATTATTAATTCCTTCAAATTCAGGTAACCGGAACAGTTTCATTCAGGTGTGCGAGACATATCCGGACATTTATCTATTGCGCACATCTGAAACCAATACTGGCTTCAGCAAAATCAGGAGAAAACCAGTGGCGATTGGTTACACGAAGCTGAGAAGGACCGCTGTACCAGCCTCCCCCCCTTATCACTTTATAAAGACTTGTCTGCGGGCCGGCCGGATCTTTCGTTTCCGAATAGGAATAGTAACTTTTATCATAATTGTCTGCGGTCCATTCCCATGCATTACCGGTCATATCATGAAGCCCCCAGCAGTTTGGAGCATAGGAACCTGTTCTGGAGGGACTGCTTAGAGGTGCATAACTGCATTTTTTCATATCAGGGGCTGAATTACCCCAGGAATAGTTAACTTTTTTTCCACCAGTTGCAGCATATTCCCATTGAGCTTCTGATGGGAGATGCATTTTTTTCCATTTGCAGTAACTTTGCGCCTGGTACCAGGTCACGCACTGGACGGGCAATCCGGGATCACGGTACTGATCCGGAACGATTACCTTCTTAAAGCTCTTCCCATTCCAGGCTATGCATTTTTCATCATCATAATGAGCAGGTGTGCATCGTTTTGCCTTCACACATGAATCGTATTGTGCCTCAGTGATTTCAAACCTGTTGATCTTAAAAGTGGAAAGTGTGACCAGATGTTCCGGTTTTTCATCTGCCTCACCATTTTCACTTC
>CAYLVN010000363.1:0-3871 GCA_964387115.1 uncultured Fibrobacter sp. | reverse complement strand
AGACCTGAAAGCCTTAGCGCTCAACAGGTTACGATTTTTTGCCTCGTCCAGCTGCGATTTTCAGGTTAAAAGGATGCTGCGGCAGAAGAAAAAAAAAGCCCCTCTAAAAGAGGGGCTTTTTAAAAACAATTATTAACTATGGTATTATTCGGGCTGGATTGCTTCTGCAGGGCAAGCCTCTGCACATGCACCACAATCTGTGCACTTTCCGGAATCGATAACGTAGATAGGATCGCCTTCGCTGATCGCTTCAACCGGACATTCCGGCAGACAGGTACCACATGCAAGACAAGCATCACTGATTTTATGGGCCACAATTTCCTCCTTTGAAGTAACTACTGAAATTTAAACCTTTGGAATCAAAACCTAAATATAATAAAATTTAATAAAGAGCAACAGACAGTTTTAAGTTACTCGATGCTTTTTAAAACTGCGTCTCTTACACTGCTTTCAGCTAATAAATTGTAAACAGTTTTGATCATGGTGTTGCTTAAACACTCCCAAACACCATCAGAACCCTTCGGCCGAAGGTATAATTCTGAGGACCCCTTTACATTTCCCTCCCAGACAAGAATCCCTGAGCTGTTTATGCTCACCCTCAAATCGATTTCGCCCCTCTGATTCATCTCATCCTGCAGGAAAAACCTGGTCAACTCACATTCCACTACCAGTTCGCCCTCTTTTGCACTTTTAAGTCCCAAATACGCCAGTGCAGAGATCATTCCGGAACTGCACCATTCAACGACATCTTTAGTGGTTGTCAAGGGAACCACTTCTCCTCCGGGCACATTATTCTTTCTGACACTTCCAATCACCGTACTCTCTTCCCTGCCATCGGTGACAGGAAGAATCACAATACGCAGATCTCTGTAAATCTGCAAAGGCTCGGAATCAAAATCATCCTTTAGAAGATTGGGTTTCCAGTCCGAAGATAAGCTGCGGGGAGGGTTTTGGGGAGGAGGACTGCATAAACAACATAAACTCAGAATTGAGATAAGAATCGTTCTTTTAACCATACTTGACTCCATTCAGATCAGCCCTGTAATGAGAAGAACGCCATTCTCCCCGACTGTGACTTTCAGGTTTAAAGAAATATACAATTTCAGCTTTGTCAAAGTCTCTATATCGTCATTTTGTGTTGGCATAAAACTTGGAGTTTTAATGTAACAGAAAAGTAACTGCTTTCCCTTGAGTAAGGAGCAGACAATGAGAAAGAACGGAGCATCAGAAAAAGTCGGGCGGGGCAAAGGGCTGGAAATATCGCGCACAGACAGCCACATTCCTTTCATGGCAGGACGGCCCCGAAGAGAGGGCGCGATAGGTAAGGATGATCTGATAAATTTGCAGATAGCAATATACACCTGCAAATCACTGGAGGATTTCCTTGAAATCACCTGAAATTGTCAAAAGCACTATCTCCTCTTTCCGGTCTGGCTGTCAAGCAGATGATTTTTCTGTACAAAACTGTCTGCTTCCCCTTTCAGATCGAAACTCTTCGTGGCATACTTTCCATCAGCCCGTATAGAAATCTGCTGCCCGGCTACAATCATCTGCCACTGCTCCAGTGTAACCTCGTATGGCCCGGGAACCTCATCAGGCCCGGGAACCTCCTGAGGCTCTCCAGCCGGCATCTTATTCTCTTTCTTAAGCCGGTCGTTTAAATTCTTCGATGGACCAACTGCCACCCGGCCATCAAATACACTCACATCCACAGAAGAATCCTGCGCTGCACGCATGTCATACACCGTTCCCCTTATTGATGCAACAGCGGTGGGAGATTCCATATCAAACTGACGCTTTGTCGAGGTCAGTTTCTTCATGTTAACCCATACTCTTCCAGCTACCAGACTGCTCTTTACGGCTTTCTCCCCGGACTCATCTATTGTCAAACTGGACATCTCTGCAAGCCTTACAATCTCACCGTTTTTGTAGGTAATCTCTACCATCGACTCCTCTGCTGACTGAATCTGGTCACCAACCTGCAAGGGCAGATTTACCTTTAACTGCCGCGCCTGACCGGCATCTCCCCGGATCATATTGGCCTGACCCTCTATAAACGTGACCCTGGCAACCGGACCTGTGGCCATAACAGCCGTTGAAAATACAACTGCACAAAGAAACATCGCCAGAACCAGCATCGCTTTTCTCATATGTAATCTGCCCTTTGATAGTTACCGATAGTCTTTCTTAATTCTAAAATACTTTTCAGCATGCCTGCAAGTGCTTTTGTCTACCTGTTTGCCCAGCTACTTCCCACTTCTTACTTCCCACTTCTTACTTCCCACTTCCTACTTCCCACTTCCTACTTCTTACTTCCTACTTGCAACTTGTGACTTGCAACTTGTGACTTGTGACTTGCGATTTGTCTACACCATCCATTTACGGTCCGATGTCCCCTGAACGCCCCTGATCTTCAAATCAAAATCATCAGGGTTGCTGGCATACTGCTTTGCCGTCTGAAGAGAGATCAATTCATCCTGATAAAGGCTCAGAAGTGACTGATCGAATGTCTGGGAACCATACTGACTATAACCGTCAGCTACTGCCGCCAGAATCAGATGGGACTTTTCAGGCTGCATTATAAGCTCAGCAATATTTGCATTATTTATCAGAATTTCAGCTGCCGGAACCCGTCCTTTGCCGTCAAGCCTCGGAAGAAGCCGCAGAGAAATGACAGATACAAGAACATTGGAGAGAACAAGACGGATCTGGTCGTGCTGATGGGGCGGAAAGAAAGAGATAATTCTTGAAATAGTTTCCACCGTATTCATGGTATGAAGAGTGCTCACCACCAGATGTCCCGTATCAGCAGCACTCAGTGCCGTTTCTATGGTCTCCCGGTCGCGGATTTCACCGATAAGAATGATATCGGGGTCCTGACGGAAACTGGCCCTGAGAGCATCGGCAAAAGAACCTGTATCGTGCCCCACCTCTCTCTGTGCTATTATGCTTTTTTTATCCTTGTAAAGAAACTCAATCGGATCTTCAATAGTGACCACATTACTTGAGAGATTATTGTTTATATGCTCTATCATCGAGGCCAGAAGTGTGGATTTTCCGCTTCCGGTTGTACCTGTAACCAGTATCAGACCGCGTTTGTGCATTGCGATATCGAGTATGACCTGGGGAAGCGAAAGTTCAGTGAATTCAGGTATCTTTGTATTAATATAGCGCACGGCCATCGAAGAGGTGCCCCGCTGACGGTAAGCATTTATCCTGAAGCGGCCGATATCCCTTATTCCTACTGCAAAATCATACTCATTTTCCTTGCGAAACGCACTATACTGCTCAGGACTCATAATCGCCTGTAATGCCTGATCCATCTCATCGGGCTTCACTGTTTCGGTCTGAAGCCGGAACAGGTCGCCGTTGATCCTGAGAACCGGAGCGACCCCTGATCTCATATGTAAATCAGAGGCGCCTTTTTCAACCATTAACTTGAAAAGAGACTGTATGGGAATCATAATTCAACCATTTCGCGGGGAAATGTGGTTAACAGATCTGCACCACCTTTACGTAGTGCAACCATGTCTTCTATTCTGACACCGCCGAAACCCGGTATGTAGATCCCGGGCTCGATTGTGACCACAGTGTCTTCCAGAAGTAAATCAGATACATGGGGACTGACCCTGGGTTTTTCATGTACACGCAGCCCGACCCCGTGACCAAGGGCATGACCGAATTCATCACCATAACCGGCCTCTTCTATTATCTTCCTTGCAACAGAATCAAGCTGGGCAGACTTCATGGCGGCCCTGGCCGATTCAACGGCTCTTGCCTGTGCATTTCTTACCGTCTCGTATAAATTTCTCTGACGGGTGCTGGCTTTGCCCATCACGACCGTACGGGTCATATCAGAACAGTACCCGTC
>CAYLVN010000362.1:0-3872 GCA_964387115.1 uncultured Fibrobacter sp. | reverse complement strand
GTTAAAATATGCTTCGGACTGAATATGTCCCGGCAATTCTCAGATGGATGCCGTTCTTCAACGGCATGACGTCCGTAACGATTGTGCTAAAAAGGTTACTTATGTGAATACTGAATAACAAAGAAGATATCTTGGATATCAATTAACTATTGCTAATAACTCAGAACCCCGGTGGCGGTGGAGGCTCCGGAATGCCCTTGTCATCCTCACCTTTTCTCAGCGAGTTCACCAGAATCGCAATAACTACTCCACCTACCACTGCCGTTGTAGCGGTTGTAAATATAAGCACTTTTTCCGATTTCTTCAATTTTGAAATTTTGACTGTCTTTTTAGCATAGGGCTTTTTTGTTACAGGCTTTACAGTATCCGTAACTTCAGAAGCCGTCTTTACTGAAGCAGAATCTTCCTTTAGATTAATTTCCTGGGTATCAATTGGTATTTCGGCCAGTTTCCTTCTTCCCGAAGGTCCTCCGGGCCCTCCTGTCGCAGTCATACCCCTCTGACTGCGCGAAGCACTGTAAGCTTCTCCCCCATAATAGGACCCCCTGTTAACAGAAGGCTCTGGTGTCTCAATCTTATTTTCCTGTTCAGGCGAATCGGCCGACTGGATCGATTCCGGGTTATTGTCACCTGAAAGGGTATTATCTGTGCTTTTTTGTCTATCTGCATTAACAGGTGCGAATGCAGCGGAATCTGCGGCCCCATACGTAGTGTCGACTGACTGCTGCGCCTTGACAATAAAGACCGTCAGGATTACAGCCATCGTAAATCCCGGCAGAGATGATTTTATTTTCACATTAAATTTTCTGAAACCTGTCACTTCGATGCTCCTGATTACTTTATAATATTTACAACTTTTGTTTCCGAGAAAGCCGGCGTTTTAAAACGTGCAACATACATTCCCTTTGCTACCGCCGATTTATTTGTGCCCAACCCGTTCCAGCTCACAGTATGCCTTCCCGGCATTTTGTGCCCATTAACGAGCCTGCTGACACAACGACCGCCCACATCATAAATCTGAATCGAGACATCGCATCCATCTTTTACAGAAAAAGGTATGGTGTATTCCAGTTTTACTGCCGAACCGGAAGCAGCTTTTACTGCTGAAAATTCCCAGGTTGTCAGATCCAGTTTCAGTCCGGGATCGATACTTTGTTTCCAGCTTATTGCGAGTTTCCGCACTGACTCACCATTTTCTGTATCGAAAGTATATGAACCCGTTTTGCTCATATCGATAACGGCCCCGCTTTTTTTATCACAGAGAAAGAGATAACCTGAGGCTTGACCGCTTTTCTCCCATGAAATTGTAACAGGTTTATTTGAAGAACTTCTGATATTCAGTTCCCAGCAGTGAGAACCCTTCTGAGAATTGACAATATCCGAGATATAAAGTCCACCGGGCTTTTTCCATTCAGGATGAGAAAAACCGATCTGCAGCTGTGACTGTATAGACGGTGGTTTGGGGGAATCGTAAATATCGTATCCGTCAGAGGCATGTTCGTTTGCCCCGAATGCCGAGATATCGGAAAGATCTCCGGAGGCAGCCTTAAGCAGACAGGCCCAGTAATTTTCCGTAAAGCTTCTTTTTTTACTCAGAGCAGGAGCGGTTTTTTGCGCTGAGGGATCTATCAGGCATGTCACTGAATCATCTTCAGCATAAACCCAGCAGGCCTCCCAGGGTTCAAGACGTGCACTGTCATTGTAGACATTTGTAATCATTGCCCGGTTGGATCTGTAGGCCCCGTTATTTCTGCTGTCAGGCAGCGAGTCTTTGTAAGTAAAGTACTGACGACGCATAAAGGCGGATGCCGCGGTATCGGTCACCCGCACAAGAGCATCATTGCTTCTAACCAGAATGTTATCCCAGTAAACCGGGAACGGAAACGGGTTGCCGATACAGTTCCAGCCTTTTTTAAGAGTGACCGGAAAGAGCGTATCCGGTTTGATTCCGCCGGCTTTAAAGGTAAATGAGCGCTTCTGTTTATGAAAGAGCCATCCGCCATTTCCACTTCGCATATTATCAAACCCTGTGTAGGTGCCGCTGTCGGGACTGTACCCGTAAAAGCGCCAGTCTGTCGAATCCCCGAAAGCCCCTTTAAAAGTCTGGTATGAGGATACTGGCGAATAAATGAGTGGAAGAGAAATGAGAGTATACGCTTTAGCGATTGCAAGATTGTCTTTTGTCATTTGTACTGAATCGGGTGCGGCTGCCAGCCCGGGAGTAAGAAGTGTGTCACTCTCCGAGGCAAGGAGTATGGAATAGAGGATTCCGGAATCGGTAACTTTCTCGCCTGGAATCCCCGCAGTGTAACTGCCATTAGTTTCTGCAAACTCGAGTGTATCGGTGCCCGCTTTTCCGCCCTGTGACAAAAGGAGTTTTGCTTTCATCCCGCCTGCGCCGTCAAATGAGATCTGCAGCAGGGACCCGGATTTATATCCAGTAACTTTCGGTGCATAAACAGAAGCGGAATACAGCGGACTTTCTCCGGTGGTAAAAGACGCAGTTTCCACGGTCGTGTTTCCATTTTTATCTGTAAATGCAGCCTTTACAAAGTATTTACTGGACGGGACAAGCCGGTTCAGTTTTACGCTTGCGCTGTCGTCAGACGGACAGATCAATTTCCTGGATGACAAGAAAAGCGAATCGGTTGTATACTCTATTGCGGCAATGACCCTCTCAGGGGTTTTCCAGTTGATCACAGCCTTATCGGCCCCGATACCGATGATCTCAAAAACTGATGACTGCGGGGCAACAGTGTCGGGCATGTTTTTATCATAGAGGCCCTGTAAATCAAAACCGGACAGATTGAAAACTGCCTCCAGTCCACCGGCGAGAAAAGCCGCGGGGGCATTCCAGTTGATCGCTATTTCATTTGAAGAGAAACTGCATTCATGATCCAGCCATGCTTTAGCAGGAAATGTGGAATAGGGATCTGTGCATGTTTCCCCGCCTCTGGACGACTCTTGACTATTGGGCCCCCCTACCAGAAATCCCGGAACCGGATTACTTACTGGGTCAGCTATTGACGGGCGGTGGTGCGGGCGCATGGCCGGCCTGGAACCAAATCCTGTTATAAAGCTGTAACCGGTCGCATTTCTGCCCAGAAGATAATCGAGAGAATGTATCGATCCTTCAAGGTATTTTATATCATTTGAAAGCAGATAAGCTACAAGGGCACACATCCCGTAATTTGCCACAACCCCGTTGCTGCCCCAGTAAAAATCACCATTTTCAACCGTAGTGCGATAAGGGTGAGTGTTGACCCTGGCTATAACGGCGTTTGCTGTGGAGAGCACTCTTTCTTTAGCTAACGAATCACCGCTAAGGGCCATCGAATAATTACCAAGCAACCCCACACCGGGCCACGAGGGCACCCCGTATCCTTTGGAGTATGGCTTTGCACCATTGAAATAAACAGAATCCTCTGTTGCCAGAAAAAGCTCCATCCCGGCCCAGAAGTGCTCATCTCCAATTTTATTATCACTATAGGCGCCTGTAACTATGTCTGGCGGATTATTAAAGGCACTGTCGGGATGCTCGGAACCCCAGGTCCAGGCATACTTAGCGGCATCAAGACAGGAATCTGCAAAAGAGGGCAGAAATTGACGGTAGATTCTCGATGCCAGAGCGCAGATCGCGGCAAAATCGAATGTCGCGGCAGATCCTTTCCCTATAAAATACCTCGGTTCCTCAGCAATTGCGGGCATCAGGTCACCGATAAAGCTTGCGCCAGTCAGTTTATGGTACACCCCGCCGTCAGCAGGATCCTGCATCCTGAGCAGCCAGTCCATCTCCCATTTTATCTCATCAAGCAAATCGGGCAGTGCATTGTCTGATTCAGGGATATTGAGATCAAGTGTGTCAAAGTAGG
>CAYLVN010000361.1:0-3873 GCA_964387115.1 uncultured Fibrobacter sp. | reverse complement strand
CCGGAGCGAAACGGATGAATCGTTTTCAGTAATAATGAAAAAATCAACAGCACTGAACAGTCCCAAGCTGTAGAGACGCTTTATGGATTCCTGTACATCGGCGGTGCTGAGATCTTTTCCCTCTCTTATCTCAAGAGAATTTCTGACCATATTGGGAGAATTTACACTGAGACCCTCAATCACAAGAGAGTCCAGCACCTTGGCTTCTGGCAACACATAACAGAAAAGACCCGCCAATAGAAGCGCCTGATACCTAAATTTCATAATAACCTCTGATTACTCCACGTTAAAAATTCATTAACTTTCTCAATCGAGTTATCGGCAGCATCAGCTGCATATTCAGTCTCGGATTGTGCTCTACCTCCGCTTCACCCTTGCGTATACCATAGTTAAAATCCATAGTCAAATACCGGCTTGGTTGAAATTCCAATCCGATACTGTACTCAGGTTTCAATACTGTGTCGATCGGAATCAATTCCCCCCGGGCTTTTAAAAACAGAAAGTCGCGGAAAAAGTAGCGGCCGACAGTAATGCCGACATTTGCAAGGGCAAGATAATCGTCCTGACCCAGATGTCCGTCAAACTGACGATTATAAAGCTTATTAAAATAATTCGAAGCAATTGACGATTCAATGTTAATGACATCCAGACCCACAGATTTGGCCAGCCGCCTTTCCCATTTCTGGAGAAGGTACCTGTGGAAATACTGCTCACCGAAACTTGAAACCATCTCGCCAGCCTTCCCCAGAGTCGTAAAATTGAGGCCGGCCTCTCTGTAAAAGTCTCGCTCAGACTCTCCCGGGAGCTCTTCAAAATCCGAGGAGAGGTGAAATGAAACATTAAGCTGCTTGCCCTCTACCAGCCTTCCACGTTCCGAAACAGCACCGCTTACCGGATCATTTACAAGGCAGGTAAGCTTTATCCTGTCAAAACGGCTCGTATCACTGAAAGCCTCAGCTGATCCCCAGAGAATGGGCATGTTATCATAACTGCGCCCATCCTTTAATTTCTGAGGAACAAACTCCACCCCTACATCAAAATTTCTATCAAACACCTTTCCGTAATATGCCGCACCCTTGAAAGAACGAATCAAACCGTAGAGCCTGAATGTCTTATCAAGATCACGCCCCCTTACCTTCACAACCGAAACAGGATCAAGATAACCTTCCACAAACCTCATGATCCTTCTTTTCTTGCCGGCCAGATCCCAGAAATACATCACCTTGCGGTTACCCGGACGAAGATCCATGTCCCATGTCACATAAGGGAAAGGATCAAATTCCCAGGGCATCTCATTTGTGTTAAGAAACGGGAATGTAAACTCAAGATCACGAAGAACCCATGTTCCGGTAATGCGCAACCTGTCAAGAGGACCTGAAATTGTAAACTTCCGCAACGGAGACTTCCCGGCAAACTCTATGTCCCCTATTTCTCCAGGGGCCATAAAACCGGGCAGATGAACATGAATTCCGTTTTTCGGGGTTTCCATCTGCATCACACCAAAATCAAGCGGACCGATCTGAAAAGACTCATACCCCGGGGGAATATCGTGACTGGAGAAAATCTTTACCGGCCTTCTCCTTATGTTCCCCATTATCATGGTATGCACCCTTGAAAGACTGTCCACATTCATACTGAAGGAGAAGTCTTTAATTTCGTCAAGCACGAAGGGATTGAGCGTAAGCTTGCCCTCTGGAATCGAAACCTTTCCTGAGGTGAAAACCCAGTTTCCGGGAACCCCGTAAAACTCAATACTGGCACTTCCTCTACCCTGTCCGCCTATAGGTGAATCGACATTCTTCTCAATACTGGCCAGAAGATCACCCTGCAGATCGACAGTCGCTCTCAGTGTGTCAGATTCCGATGCCCCCTTTCCCAGCACCGACCATGGTACATACCCCGCGGCTGAGAGCTGAAGCCGGTTTCCTTCACTGGCACTTATTCTTTCTACTTTGAGCCCCGATTGAACAATACTGCCTGTAAAAGTCAGCGAATCGAAACTGAAATCATTTACACGCAGCGATGGCGTGGAGAAATTAACGAGAAGCGGAAATCCTCTGCCAGATGTCCTGACCCGCCCGCTTATATTCGACTCAAGATCAAGATCCCGCGGAATAAATGCACCAAATAATGCCTTCAGACTTATATCATCAAATTCACCTGTAAATGAAACGCTGTCATTGTAATGTCTTATCGTATCAAAAGCCGCAACAACATGCTTATCTTTGCGTATAACAAAAGGAAGGATTGTAAGCCGCCCTGAAGAAAGCGATGCGATTGCATCAGTCTGCAGCCCGGATAAAGCACCGGATGAAAGTTCCCTTACATGCAACTCAGACCTGATCTCCGGATCGATAACACTGCCAGAAATTTTTGAAGAACCTTTGAGCCTGCCGCTATCGACCTTCAATGACAACCCGGGCATAAACGACAACAGATGACTTATCTGAATATCGTACCCCACACGGGCCTCGCAGGTAAGCGGATCTGAACCGAGAGAAACCTTTCCACTGCCGCGTATTCCATTTAAAGCTGAAAGCGAATCAACCACTACAGAGTCCTCATACAATTTACCCCGACAGTAAAACGGCACCGGAACACTGTTAAACGTCAGCTTCTTTCCGCTCAGGTTCCACATTAACGGTGACTCCCCGATTTTTCCCATACTCCCTGCAATCATCCCGTCGAGACTTGAGTCCCTGACCACTGCTTCCAGATTGACCCTGAATGTATCAACCCATCCTTCAGCATTGATATCAACCCGGGCAAAATCGGGACTGTACATAGCATGTTTTCGCTCAAGCAGCCGATTTATTTGATCATACCCCAACTTTGCTGAAATCTTAGCACGAGGTGACTTCCCGAACGGATCGTTTATCACCCCCGAAAAGTCCAGTCCTCTGTCATTACCGGAATCTGGTGCAGAGATAAGAATCTGATTGTTTTTATGTTTTACATTACATTCAAGATCCCCGATAGCAACATTGTTGTAAGTAATACCATCACCGGAAACATTGAACTGCATTCGGTTAATTTCTCTGGCCCCGCAGAGTATCCCTGAGGCCCTGAGTCTGCCGCTGAAGCCCGGCAGAGATGGAATAGAATCAACAACAACCCTGATTTTTGTATCATAAGCGGCATACTCTCTGCCTGGTTCAATTTTCCCCTCTGCAAAAACCACTGTGCCCGGACTGATAATAATTGCAGAATCGACCCTGACCCCCAGAGAATCAAGCCGCATATCCGCATTGACACCGACTATCGGATATCCCCATGCACTCAACCCGCCACCTGAAACTTTTACCTTTAAACCGCTGGCGAATTTTGTACCAGAAAGCTTCCCCTCACACCATCCCTCACCAGTCAATTTACCCTTCATCTCCGGCATCAGAATCGCCGAAAGAGAATCCCCGTTTATTCCGGTACAGCTATATTCAAAGTAAGACAAGGGCCCTCGTGAAAGATCCCAGTGTCCACTTAAATCCAGCTTCATCCCCTTATACTGGCAAGAAAGCGTATCAACCATCCACTTTTGCCCTGCCATAGACATCTTCATCTGAACAGAGTGCAGCAGGTGGTTATTTTCTGTAAATCTGCAGGTTCCGTTTTCAACTCTGATCCAGCCGTTTGTCTCAAGCACAGAGAGTGAAATTCTGCTTGGAAACACAAACTCCACCGTACCGCTCAAAGCCCCCTGAGTGATACAAAAATCGGAAAAAAAAACAGGTTTATTGATAGCCGCTCCATTAAGACGCACCGAGAGACGGTTCTTCTCTCCTCTCCAGGAGATACTTCCCTGAAGCGCAAGATTATTCTTTACAGAGCCAAGTTTACCGTTTAAATTTACGGTCGTCTCTGACACGTTACCAGCCA
>CAYLVN010000360.1:0-3875 GCA_964387115.1 uncultured Fibrobacter sp. | reverse complement strand
CAAAAGAGAAATAAACATTCAGGGTATGCAAAAAATCAAAAATTTCTCCCTCCATCAACCGTATTGTTTTTGATTTTTTGCATTCCCTGAATGTTTATTTCTCTTTTGTGGTCAGAGCAGTTTTCCTCCGGTTAATTCCTGACTTCTTTGTTAAACCCCCGGTGTTTTCTTCAAGGCTGACATTTCGGGAGTATCTCACAAAAGGAATTTCAAAGATGCCACTTACCATCTCTCATCCGGCCCTCTCTATCCCTTTAAAACGATTCGGATTGTATACATCAGCACTGTTTATTGGGGCGATGATGCCTGATTTTGAATTTTTCCTGAGTCTCTCTGACGGCAAAGCGATCGGACATACAATTCCCGGCATTTTTATCTTCTGTATACCGGTAGGACTGATTGCGCTTTTTATCTTTCACAAACTGATAAAATTTCCGCTGCTTTCACTTGTTCCTCACAGCCACCAGGTAAAACTTTTTCCTGTTGCACAGAGGTTCCGGTTTTTCCCTTTTGGAAATGTCCTGAGGATAGTTTTATCGCTGGGAATCGGGGCATTTTCTCACATAGCCTGGGACAGTTTTACCCATCATGACGGTTTGATGGTCCAGTTGTTTCCGTTTTTAAGTAACCCGGTTCTTGTACTGCCTCAGGGTACAATGAGGGTGTATTACATTCTTCAGTATGCCGGATCATTTATTGGAGTACTTCTGATGATCTACTGGTATCTGAAATGGTACTGGCAGGCCGAACCGCTAAGGCATATAATTCCCCACAGGTTTAAAATCAGCAGGAAGATCGCAATCGGTTCTTCTATAGGCGCCTTCACTTTTATGGGCGGGCTGAGTTACGGGTTCTTTACAGTTCCAAATCCTGGAACTGTTGAAATGCTGAAGGTGTTCATTACTCATACCGCAATAGCCACGATGAGCAGCTTTATGCTGGCTTTGATCACATTTGGAATCCTCTGGCACTATTTTATTCCCCGGCACAGAAGAATAAAGCATGTCAAGAAAGGTATGGACCTCGATATCACACCGGCTGGAAATGAAAGCGCTTGATTTGAAAGGACCCGGAAATCCTTCTCAGGTAAATTGGTGATTTTGAATGATCTGTGTGGCAGGATTGCCATTCATCATACTTTTCCTCATTCGCTTCTATATTTCCCAATTCTGGAAAAAACCATGTCAAAAAAGGCTGGTTTTGATACGTTTTTCTTTTCAATACAAGGCTAAATCGCTTCTATTTACCAAAAATAGGCACATAACACTTCGGCCTGATTGTTGCTACTTCTTCGAGAAAAATTACCAATGATCGGAAAAATCTGCGAAAGGAAAACTTTCTATGAAAAACAGGTCCCAAAAGTATCTGTTAATTTCAGCGGTGATTTCAATTCTCATATTTATTTTCTGCGGCAAAATCCCGACTAAAAGTGAGGGTAATTCCGGGAGTCTGGAAATCCGCTGTCTTGTACTTCAGTCTCAACTGGCTAAAACTGCCAGAACTGAAGTGACTGCATACGACAGTCTCATAGTTGAGATCAGCGCTTCTGATATGCCTACTCTCCGGACTTCCCACAAAATTGCCATGGGTGAACCGCTTTGCGTGGCTACAGTTCCGGCAGTTCCATCCGGAACAGGGCGTACGGTAAAGATCTATACAATTAATAAATCGGGTTTTGTTATCCACACCGACTCAATCAGCTCAAGGGTTATGAAGATTGAGCCTGCGGTAGTAACATCGATCAGTGCGGTTCTGGTTCCTGCTGCAGGGTCGATTTATATACAAATCGGAGATGTGCCAACCAGTGTAGATTCAATATTTGCCTCTTTTATCTCGACAGATTCCACCTGGGTCACTCATGTAAGTAAAAAATCCCCGAAAGTATCTTTAAGCATCGACAGGATACCTCATAAAACCAAAGGGACACTCAAAATAGCGGGAGTGAGCGCATCGGGCGATACGCTGTACTCTACTTCACAGGCGTTAATTTTCAGTGCACTTGTGAATAATTTACTTCCTGTTTATTTCCAGGCTCCTCCGGGAATAACATCCTTTCAGATCTCAGTTAAGGATCCTGGTGTAACTGTGGTTTCAGGAAGCATGGGAAAATCTTCTCCGGCAGATACGGAAAGCGGTGAGCTGCTGATTACCGAGATAATGTATAAAGCTGACAATTCAGAATTTTTTGAGGTCTTTAACCCCGGAACTGCAACTGTCAGTTTCGATACATTGATAATCGATGTTGATGGTACATACCGGATAATAACTAATTTACAAATAAATGCCGGAGCGTATCATTTGTTTGGGAGGATGCCTTTTCCCTGGTTAGGTGAAGCTGTTGATTCAACAGGCATAGATCTGGTTTCCGGGGGAAACTGGATTACATTACGGAAGAAAGATATGAAAGTCATAGATCAGGTCATCTTTGCAGGCGGACCAAATACTCTACAGTGGCCAAATGTATCGGATAATAAATCGATAATTCTGCTTCAGTCGGCATATGATGTAAAAATGAATAATTTCGGTAAAAACTGGGTTGTTGCATCAACACCGATAAAGGGGAACACAGCGTTGTATGGTACTCCAGGGGAGTAAGTCGCAAGTCGCAAGTTGCAAGTTGCAAGTCGCAAGTTGTAAGTTGTAAGTCACGTTTCCGGCCTTCGCCGGAATGACGGAGTGCGGCCGTAACCTCATTCACATAAGTAATCTTTCAACACCACCGTCACGAAATCGTCATGCCGTTGAAGAACGGCATCCATCCGAGAATTAGGAAGCCTTGACTGGAATAGACCAGCCTTTCAGGCTAGAAAAAAAGAGTGTCGTGCCGCGGTTTCTTTTCTTTCTTACAAAACCAAAATGCACCCTTTAAAACTCCTGACTTGCGACTTGCTACTTTCGACTTGTGACTTTCCCTTACATGCTTCTCATCATAGCCACCATCGGTTTTTTGCAGGAAAAATATGGGGATCATAAATAGCAATTCATCATTTATATTGAATCAAGCTGATTAAAATGTGGTTTGCAGATGATCTCAATCGAACGAGGTGGTGCTAACGCCGAAAATAGCCTTTAAAGCAGGTCGAAACGGATGAATCAAAAGCTGTATGAATTTGAGGCTGTAATTCAGAAGGTTCCGGATTTAGATGGGGCATTTGTCGAATTCCCGTATGATGTAAAAACAGAGTTCGGCAAGGGAAGAGTGAAAGTGCGAGCGACATTTGATGGGGAGTCTTATGATGGAAGCCTTGTTAACATGGGTGTTAAGAATGCCGATGGCTCGGTCTGTTACATCATCGGAATTCGCAAGGATATCCGGGCAAAAATCGGCAAACAAGCCGGAGAAACGGTAGGAGTAACCATACAGGAGCGTGAGTAATATGTGGAAATGTCCTCAGGGTTGTTTCCGACTGTGGCGTTTGAAAACGTCATACACATTTTATCCGTGCTGCCCGGCTTATTTTGCACTTTTTCACAATGTGGAATTACTTTCCGGAAGACCGGTCTGAGATTCAACTTAGAAAAAATCATTTTTTTCTCTCATATCTCATTTTTTTATAACCATAACATCTGATCTGATGTTCTCCTTTGTCCGGAATTTGTGAGTATGGGAATAAGAGGGCTTGCGCCCTCTGTATAATTTCAGAACACTTTTTGGAAGTGCAAAACCGACTCCAAAGAACCCAAGAACTCATACTGAAACAGGTATTTGAAAGTATTTACAGACTGACCCCTTTTGACTTACTCCGTGAAAAGAGGCATTTTTTGGACTTACAAAACCAAAAAAGCATCCTTGGAAACTCCTGACTTGCTATTTGCGACTTGTGACTTTCCCTTACATGCTTGAATTCTTCGAGGCTATAACCCGTTTTAATCTA
>CAYLVN010000359.1:0-3894 GCA_964387115.1 uncultured Fibrobacter sp. | reverse complement strand
CGGGCTGGAGCGAAAGAGGGGGCTCCCTCTTCCCAAAAACTCCTGATTTTAAGGAATTCTTTATATTGGGAACGCCCTCTTCCAAAAATGCTGTAATATTTCAACGTTAACGCCCTCCCTTACGGTCAGGCCTCGGAACTTTCGTGCACTTTCGTGAATTTCGTGGCAAATTATTCTGTTTTCAAAAAGCTCAACATTCCCGTAATTCAGTAAAAAAAAAGAAGAGTTTACATAGATACTCTTCTGTATTTAGATTAAAGGAGTCTTGCCAGACCAGCAGAATACTGATAAAAATGTTTTCTCAATAGAAGGAATTTGTGATGCAAGCAGTTTCAAAGGAATCCAGTTTCACATATAAAACAGCTCATTTTCACCTTTTTTTCCCTGCCCTCTGTTTTTTAATCTGTTTCCTGAAATTCACCTCAGATGCAGTTGATATCAATGCCACCACAGCCCTGAACCCATCTGTTGTTGCATCAAATATCCGGGATATCGATTACAGAATAAATATCATAGAGAGCGAACTTGCTACATTATCCGCTTCTATCAACAATCTGCAGAGCGACAGCATGAACGCTCTATCGACTCTCTTCGGGGTGAAAAACCAGAAACAGATCCCGCTTTCTGAAGTTTCCTCAGCAATAAGCGCCTCTGAGCAGAAAATATCAGGATACAGAGCTCAGATTCAGCAGCTCCGCAATGACAGCATGATTACATATCAGAAGTATTCAGCAGATGGCGCTGCGGTTAGAAAGGCACAAAAGGATACCGAACAGCAGCTCATTTCCAGATCGACGGAACTTAACCTTTTAACAGAAAAGGTCAACAGACTTAAAAATATCCTCTCACAAAACACAAATGAAACCATTCTATCCTTAACTGCAGAACAGGCTAAAGCGGATACAAACCTGGCAAGACAGATTAAAGAGCTGTCAAATACCAAACCGGTTCTGGAGCAGCTATCCCGCGATTCTGCAACTCAGATACTGGAATTTGATAATGCACTGAGCGCCGCAGCTCAGCAGCTCACAATGTATGATTCTCTTTTTGCATCCGCAGAAAGAAAATCTTTACAGGCAACCACTCTGTTAACAGATGCTAAAAACAAGTTCAACCAGAACCAGGCAGCTCATTCGCAAATTATAAAGGGCTTTGAAAACGAAAAGGCCGGAATCGTTCAGGAATCAAACAGGCAGCAGCAGATGTTGAACAAAGCAGAACAGGAGAGAGTTCAGCTCCAGGCAAAAGCCGGCCAGCTGCAGTCCGAATATGAGAACGGACGGGCAATTTATGTAAAGCAGATCAATGAATCGCAGGCGGAACTCCAGATTAGAACTTCTCAAAAAGAGGTCTGGAATATGATGAAAGAACTGTTTGTAATTGACAGCCAGATTTCAGTAAGGAGAAATGAGCTCGATGAGTTGATCCAGCAATCTGCAACAAGAGTGAAGGGCGCCAAAAAACTGATTGAACCTAAAGAACAGGAGCTCAATGAACTCCTTGGCAAACAGGACCTATATCTCCGTAAACCCGGTATAAAAAACGCCCAGGAGCAGATCAACTCTCTTACTCTCAGTCAGAGACGGGCCAGGATAGGGCAGTTCATTACAAATATTGCAAACAGCATCACCCAGCTTACAACCAGGAAAATTCAAGCAGAGCAGAGTCTTGCGGAATTCGAACGATCGAACCCCGCCAGCAGAGATCCATCAATTCTACGACTGCGCTCGATCGACAGCTCAACGAAGCTCATTCGCTCACAGATTACAGCATTAAACAGGCAGAAAGATTCTCTTGACCAGCTTATCACGATACAAAGAAATTCGAGTTACAGCGATGCTTCGGCATTTCAGGCGCAAATCGGATCTCTTGACAGTGCCAGCAGAACAGCCTCGATGGAGCGGGCAGCTTTCCTGTCACAGGTTCAACAGGCCAGAAAATCTGTATCTGAGATTCAAAAAAACAAAGCTTTAGCACAAATCCAGATCTCCCAGAATCTGACAGCTTCCAGAAACTCAGTTTACCGGATAGAAAATGAAATCCAGCGACTTAACAATCACAAACTGCAGCTTGCTCAGAACCTTACCAGTGCCCAAAGCGCCTTTGAGAATCGAAAAGTGAACTCGTCTCAGGAACTTCAGACTCTGCAGGCGCAGATTTCGGCAAAAGAACATGAGATAAACGCTCTTACAAGTGAAAGTGCGAAATTGACACAGCAGATAACCACACTGCAGACTGAATATCAGGTAAACATGGGCGCGCTTCAGAAAACAGCCGGTGATTACCAGAACCTGCTCTCCTCTGAAATGCAGCAGCTTCAGCAGCTCAAAAACAGGCAGAGCGCAATCCATGCTGAGATCGCTGCAGCAGAACAGGAGTACCGGAAACAGCAAACCACGATTCTAAGCTCCAGACTCACTTTACAAAACCAGATAAAATACAAGCTCACCGAAAAAGACAGACTCCAGACAAGCAGAGATGAGGCAATGCAGTCGCTTCTGCGCCAGAAAGATTACCTCAGCCGCACAGCACAAACCCTTAACGAAGAGTTACAGCGTAAAAACAGCCAGCTCGCAGATGTAAACAGCAATCAGCAGGCGCTTGATCTGGCAATAAAACAGATAACAGCTCCGGCTCCCGCAGCGCAATCAAAGCCTGTGGTTTCTTCCGGAGGAAAAGATCCCCAGAAACTGGTTGAGAAGATCTATGTCCTGCTTGGTGAAGAGAAGAACAGTGCCGCATTTGATCTTTTTACTAAATATAAGGACTACCTCAAAAGCAGTATTTCAAGCGATGTCTTCAATGCGCTGGAATCTATGTTCCCGCAAAAACCGATTGGACAGACCGCACAAATGCCTCAGCAAAAAGAGAAACCTGCTGGAAAGAAAAAATAGAGGCAAATGCCCGATTTGATGAGGCAAACAGTTGATTGCTTCCCCAAAATACAACGCACAGGTTTCCTTTTCAGAGGCATGGCCGGTATTAAGTTTCGAACAACACCGTAGTTGAGGATCGATCCCCATTCCGATGCCGCCAATTATGGGATAGACTGCTTTCTTGATTTTTCTTCAAAGGTATAAAACAGTCCCTGCCTGCCTGGAAAATTATCACTCTACACAACATGCTTCTTTGATGTTATATTTATCAGAGATATACATACACGGACAAGATTTTTGTTTTACACTTCAGGAGTTTTAAGCGCCAGTAATGTTATCAACAAGAGAAACTGATCAAACCTCCATCAGCGACTACATGGATAATAAATATGAATAGATTACATACCCTGATATTTTCCATCTGGCTGTTATCAATCTTTTTGGGATGTGCCTCGATCACAACCGAAGGTGTCGGAGGGTTTCAGGATTCAGCTTCACAGCAGAAGGAGCTCCCCTCTTACCAGGAGTATACCGGTAAACCCCTGAGAGTACAGGTGATGCAATTTAAGATTTCCCCTGAGCTTGCAGCTCAATACCCCGAATTTGCGGAAAAGCAGGTCGGACTTGGACTCAGCGGACGGATTGTTGATGAGCTGTACGAGACTAAAAGATTTGTGTTTGTCGAAGAAAAATCGGAGATGCAGAAAAAAATCCTGGAACAATGGGCCCTGAGCCTTTCAGGAATCGTTGCTGAAAATCAACAGATCTCAACTGAGGGACTGAGCGCGCCACAATATCTTGTCTATGCAGAACTTACAGATTTCTCTGTCAGTCAATCCGAGAAAATCAGTGGCATTGCTATGGAAAAACAGGCTACAACCCGCTTGTCTCTTCAGATCAGACTTCTTGATATCGCTACAGGTGAATACATTCCATCATCGGGTACCGGAGAAGCGACCACAAGCGCCGCTTCCGTGTGGGTAAACCCTGATATGCCTTTTGATCAATCAACAGTCGG
>CAYLVN010000358.1:0-3901 GCA_964387115.1 uncultured Fibrobacter sp. | reverse complement strand
GCGAACTGGTGGTAGATTAAAACGGATTGTAGCCTGGAAGAATTCAAGCATGTAATGGAAAGTCGCAAGTTGCAAGTTGCAAGTTGCAAGTCAGGAGTTCAAAAGGGCGCTTTTTTGGTTTTGTAAGGAAGTAACAATACCGTGGCACGTCACACTTTTTTTCCAGGGAAAAACGTGGTGAGGCTAATAAAACCAACAAACGGCAATATCATTAATATTAAGGGTCTTAATCTTAAAAACTACAATAAATTTTAATCTACCTACAGTTCGCCAGTGCGGCCGCAAAGGCGTTTGCAAATGTGATAGCCATACCTGCTTTCACAAGTGGTGGACAACACAGGGGGATAGTGCAAGACCGGCGTCTCCGACGGGCTGGAGCGCAAGCGGGGACGCCCCCTTCCAGAAGACAGAAGCCAGAAGACAGTTGACAGATAGACAGAAAGAAAGTGAAAGAAGAAACACGGAAACACTCTCTTCTGAAAATTCCTTACTCTTATGTCTATTACTTATAATGGGGGGCAGAAAGCCCCTGAAACCAAAAACCCTATTACTACTGCACTGACGCAACTCTCTTCACTGCCAGCATTCCATCAACTGATCTCACGCGCACCAGAAAAATTCCCCTGCCCAATGTCTGCGCTCCCCGGGTTGATATTGCAAGTGAGGTTTCCGGTGAGTGACTCAGATCTTGACGGAAGATCAGACGGCCGGAGAGAGAGACTATATCAACGCCTGCGATCGGGCAGGATGCTTTCAATGATATCCTGCCGTTAACAGATGTCAGGGCTACTGAAAAGATCTGTCTCTGAGTGACAGGTGCATGTTTTTTATCAGCAGCTACCTGACGGTCAACAATGCTGAGGCCGCAGACAGGCATCAGGATATTTGTCGTGGCCGAAATTCCTACTTCGGAAGAATGATAATCATTAGCATGTTCGGCAAATGAATCAATTGAAGGACTAAAGCCCGACGCCAGTGCACCGACCAAATGATGGTAAGAATAATCGCGGCCGGGTACATTTTTTAACTCAGGGTTTGAGGCACGGTGAAGGGGATGGTTGAAGTTTTTGTTCCCTACACCATAGATCATGGAGATGTCAAGAGGATTGACACCTAACATATAGTCCATCATACGGATTAGAACTGTCTTTACTTCATCAGCTTTCCAGTCTGTAGAAGCAGGTGTGTTTGGAAGCTCAATCCCCTGTATTCTGGATGCGATATCGTAGTAATAGAACATCTCGGTTATATTACCCGCCTGGAAGTTATTCCAACTCCACTCCATCTGGGTATGCATGGTAAACCAGGGAAGTTCATATTTTATGACTGGCGGAATCCAGATACCATTTTCGGGGAGCTGAATTGACTGTTGACCAAGAGCGACAGAACTGAGGTTTGCCATCAAATTAAAGATGGTTTTTTCAATCAAAGAGAGCCGGTCGTTTTCCGAAAGGCCAAGCTTTTGACAGAACGATGTATCATCAAGAACCAGCCTGAAAAATCCCCACAGTACATGTGCTTGTGAAGACGTCAAGCCGGTATTTGCTGCCCCGTGGTAAAAAACCTGATCATGCGAGGTAAACAGCCCGCCCTGAAACAGCTTTGGATTATTCTGTCCACGGGTACCGATAGACTTGTCATAACAAAGATCATCAAGGTATTCTTGCTCACCTGTAGCCCAGAGCAGCGCCAGACAGGCAAAAGCAGCATCGGGACTGACGTCGGTGACACCACTGTAGGCGGGTGTGTTTGTCATGTCCATCCTGGGCAGAGTAAATTCATAAATTGCTTTTGACGCATTGAGGCAGCGGTCAGCATAAGCCGGATCGTAAGGTCGTATCATCTTTGAGACAAACGCCAGATTCGCTGCGTATTTTCCAAGATAATCAGTTGTCGGCTCTTTTCTGGCTTCCCGTGGAGGCCCGCCCCGGGTAACAGGCATATTGTCCTGATCTTCCGGTCTGCCCCACCACACGTGGTCTTTGCTGAAATCTCCTACTGATGTGATCATATCTGCGGGTTTACCATTGGCAAGGTCATACGATCTGAGGATATAATCGGCCCCGTGTTTAGCCTCATAGAGTATATCCGGAATTCCGTCAGTTTTATGTGTAATTGACTGATCGGCATCGTAAATGTCCTGATCAAGATCTTTGAATACCGCAGCGGCGAGTCCAAGCACTGCCGCTGTATAGCTCATTGCAGCGCCCTCTTTAAGGTGATCTCCGCAATCGTGCCATCCGCCGGTCACCGGGTCCTGAAGATGGCAGGGGGGGTGAAACCAGGATTTGGAATCACCGCATCGATTGACACCGTAAAATTTGAGAAGCGCATCTTTTACCATATTGTAAACGTCATGACGGATGACAAAGGGTGCCGATTCGGCGGAACCGGAAACGATCTTGTATTTTCCCTCGGGCAGATCGGGGATGATGCCTTCAAAGATCGATCCTGAATAAACCGGCGACTCAAGAATGTAACGTGTTGTGCCGCCAGATTCCAGCATGGCATCAGTGCACCCGGTGATTTTCAGTGACATTGAAGCTTTAGAGCCACTTGACACACCAGTGCCGGTAGCTGCAGTGGAGCTGTCATCAGTATTTATTATTTTGTAAAGCGGTGCCGATGAGCCGACATAGTAGAAGTACTTTTTATCATCCGGACGATAACCGGCCTGGTTGATTCTGAAAGGAGAGATCTTCAGGTTGGCTGAATCTCTGATCAGTTGATCCTCGTACTCATCAAATGGCACTCTGATAAGATCATAGGGCATGGGATCAGGTGTAGAAACAATACGCGGAATTGTGTCGAATGAATCACCGTAATAGTTTTTCCAGTCGGGAGGGAAACCCCAGAGAAGGGAATCATTCCTGAAGATTGCCACATAATAGTTTGTTTGAAGCGAAAAGAAATAAGGACTGTCAAGGGAATCTTTCGGTATATACTTTACCCCTTCAAAAGCGGCCAGGGAGTTTTCGGAGCGAAGTTTAGGCCCCCAGCTCCAGTCCTGGGAATCAGGGAGATGTTCCGGCGGCTGATCCAGAAGTTCAGTATAAGGAGGAAAGGGATTGATTTCACACCAGCCCAGGTCAATCCTTAACCTCTGCATCGGTTTAAGCTGGACAGAAGTCAGTTTTAAGGGAAGATACCAGCAGTATTTTTTACTCTTCGAATCGTATGAATCTGCAATGCGTTTAATCTTTGTGTCAGCAAACAGTTCACTGGTGTGAGAACGAGAATTCTGGTAACCATCTGCATTGAATAAAACGGCTATTTCAGTATGGGCTCCGAAGCTGCAGATGGTGTCGTTTTCATCTCCTGAGATGCTCATCTCTTCCTGTGTGCCGTTGAAATAGAACCGTACCTCAAGTGAATCGTATGCTTTATCATCTGCATTTGTGATATTCAGGGCGATCCCCGGATTGTTTCCCCAGAGATATCCCGCGACTTTTGTAACAAAATCAGCCTTGAAAGGAAATTTAGGTTGTAAAGTAGCCGAATGAATGTTGATGGAAGCGATAAACAGAACAAACGGTATGATAAAATGTTCTCTGAGATTAATCTGTTTCATTTTTTATTTAAACTCCCCAAAGGTGAAGAAAGGCGGAAAAACGCTTGCCTGGTACCTGACTTATGCATCCGGGAGGAAACGAAGTGTGTTTAGACTTTGCAACATAAGGTTCGCCCTGATCGGAATGCATATGTCATGTAATATACATAATATAATACTATGTTCTAAAGAGTGTGGCAAGCAGGGTGAACAGTTGGTTATTCATGCTGTGGTATGTGCTAAAAATCACACCGATACAATTAGTAAACAAATAAGGAGCTTCTGGAAGAGGGCGTCCCAATATAAAGAATTCTTTAGAATCAGGAGTTTTTTGGCAGGGGGCGTCCCCCC
>CAYLVN010000357.1:0-3920 GCA_964387115.1 uncultured Fibrobacter sp. | reverse complement strand
GGATGCTGTATGCTATTTCACTTTTAACATAATATCTTTAGCTATAAAGATGATCTTCATTATTAATGTTATATTCGGCGTGCCGGTTGTAAGAGCAGCATGCTTGGCAACTAAGCCCCAAACCGGACACCCTCTCTTTGGGGGGTAAACGCGGCGCAGCAACCAGAAAAATCCAACGACTATTCTGTATTTGAGGCAGACCGCAGTATAAAAAGCATCTGGATTCCTGCTTTCGCAGGAATATCGTACTTCGGATGCTCATCACCTTTCGACTTGTGACTTGTTTCAAAATGACTTAAGTAAGTAGTATATTTTTTCTGGTGATCTCTATTAATCTCAAGTTAAACGGTTTGGCTGGAAGGCGTCTTATCCGTAATCCCTGGATTGCTCCCCTCTTTGTATGCCTGTGTGTATCCATGCCCGTAGCGGAAGTCGTGGACACTGTGATCTATTCTGATGGTGGCCCGGGTCCTTACAGCATAAGCAAACGCATGATCGATTCCTCCACAATTAAGGTCTCTATGGGTGGAGACAGCATCTCTGTGGCGCCATGGGTGTTTATTTCAGAGCACAATTCCCTGCTCTTTTCAGAGGCAATCGATTCAGGGGTGCCTATAAAAATTCGTTTTGAGACTGACTATTTTGGTCTACGCAAGACATTTTCTCTCTTTCCTAAATTATATGCCGAAGAATCAGAGCTTAAAACACTCTCTGACAACTCGGTTTTGCGCAGAACATCCTACAGTGAGAGAGAAAATCTGAGTGTGTCGGGTTATAAGAGTATTGGTGTGGCGGTGGGCAGTTTCGGGGAGATAAATCTTGAGCAGGGTCTTGATGTTCGCATAGGGGGGCAGATTCGTCCCGGAACCGAAGTAAGCGCTCATTTAACCGATCAGGGAAGCTCTCTTGATGGCGCGACAAGGGAGATAAGTGAATTTGACATGATCTATGTCGCATTAACCGATCCCCTCTACGGTGCGGTCGCCGGTGATCAGTACATCACCTGGATTCCTTCGGGTATTTTCAAGGAACAGAAAAAGATCAAAGGACTCTCTGCATCTTTGCACCCCGACAGGTTTCATCTGAGTGCATTTGGCGCCCTTTCAGGCGGAAACTTTACAACAGAAACATGGTACGGGAGAAACGGGGTGCAGGGCCCCTATACTCTTTCCGGAAACGGGGAGCCCGGGTTTATCACTCCGATCGGCGGTACTGTAAAAGTAAAGCTTAACGGAAAAGACCTGGTCGAGGGCCTGGACCGGGATTATACAGTTGATTATGATCTGGGTTCGCTCACATTCAACCCTTCTGTGCTGATCAAGGACAGGGATCTGATCAGAGTGGAATATGAGTACAAGCTTTTCGATTACCAGAGGACAATCCTGGGGACCGAGGCCGGTTTCTCATCGCCTGATTCAATATTCTCTATAAAGGGTGCACTCTGGTCCGAGGCTGACAACCGTAATCATCCCATCGATCTAATACTTTCAAAGAAGGATTTAGATACTCTGAGAAATTCCGGGGACTCTCCGCCCATGGGTACTTCAGAGAGACTGGTACATCACAATGACGTTGCCTCCGAGGATGCCCTTTATCCGCTTTATAGATATGAGAAAGGCGGGGAGAGCTACCATTTTGTTCACAAGAGATATGATCCCCGGAAGCCTGACGATGTCAGTGGCTTTTATTATGTATGGTTTACTTATGTAGGTGAGGGCAAAGGGGATTATGTAAGAACAGATTCAATCGTGCACAGAGAATTCGTTTACAGGTACACAGGCCCGAATCAGGGTGATTATTCTCCTCAAAAAGAGCTGCCCGCCCCTGAACGTATCACAAGAGGTGAGATTATTGCCAACCTGCGGCTCGATCTGCTTAGAGCCAGGGTCGACATAGCGGGAATCGAGCACGATAAAAACCTCTTCTCACAAAAAGACGATGATGATAACCTGGGGTCATCCGCGGCGTTCTCCTTTGTCGCAGGAAATGAGCGTATTGACAAACCGGCAGTCTGGCTTCAGGGGGATTACCTATACAGCTCAAGCCGGTTTGAAAGTGAGACGCAGGAGGCTTACGACAGATACAAAAAATGGAACGACAGCTCTCTTGCACAAGGCTCAGGAGCAAAACAGATCTGGGAAAGCGCCCTGGGTGTTACGCCTGTAAAGGGATTCTCGTTGCGTGCCGGCTACGGACAGAACCGTTCTGATTCAGGCCTGATTACAGATAAGATCACCGGTGGTTCGAGATGGCTTCCTTTGAAATGGATGTCTGTTGATTATGGCGGATCCTATTTTCGCCATCATGAGGGGCTCTCAAAGGGAACCGGACACCAGGAAAATGCCGGTATTAATCTTACTTTCGATAATATTTCGGCTGGTATTCTTTACAGGGATGAATGGAGAGCCGATTCCTCAGGAAATGGGGTCGGGCAGGCAGGTGGAGGGGTGGTACTGGACTTTTTCCCCTGGAAACTGCGGGAGTCAGTCAGCGTTTCCAGTTTCCGTGCCGGAGAAGGCTTTCTGGCTGCCAGGGATACAGGATATTCTTTCTTATGGGAACAGTCATTTGACCACAGAATAATTCCCGGATGGCAGCTTAGCGGGGGTGGTAATTATCACCGGAACGTAAACAGGACAAGCGGCACCACATCTACTTTCCTTATCGACCTGATAAGCAACGTTGAGCCGGTATCAAGCGGCTTTTCCTCCAGCCAGCACTATCGTTGTAATTCAGAGAAAGCATCGGTGTTCGTTCAGGTACCGGTATTTGCGGGTAAGGGGTTGGGGACCCATATCTTCGATGATTCACGCAAAGAGTATGTTCCCCATACTCCTGGAGATTACTTCATGCAGCAGCGTGAGGTTTATGACAAGACAATTGACGCAAGGATCAGAAAAACAACGATGGAAATCGACTGGGAATTCAGGCCTTTAAGGAAGATCTCCGGAATATTGAATGACCTCTCCTGGCATGGATCTCTTTTGTCAGAGGAGCATGTTGATGCGGAGAGAAAAAATGCCTCATCCTGGATACCGGGTGTAAGTTCGCTGGATGATTTCTTCCGCAAAAAAGAGGCTTCATCCGGAACCTACGCGGATCTCTCCTACAGGCAGGATATTCACTGGGCTCCGCAGGGCAGGGATGATCTCCGAGGGGGAGTCTTTGTAACTCCCTCTTTCAGGAAGATAAGATCCTACCGCGAGCCGGGGGTTCAGGCAGGGTTTGATTTCGAGTACAGAAAGGGAAAGTGGACCACAGGTGATAAAACCGGTTACCTTCACTTTTTCCGCGATGATTCCCTTGAACGTGATTTTCATGTCAGGGACCTCAATACCGAACTGGCTCAGACTCTCCGGATTACAGGCAATTTTGACATCTATCTTAAAGAGTGTGTCGGATGGGCCCGGAGAGACTATGAGTCTGCGGTTAAACAGAGTATAAGCCTTGACAGCTCTACATATTTTCAGCTCAGTCCCGGCCTCTCCTGGCGGGCATTTGACAGGGGCTTCCTGGATGCATCGTACATGTTTTCGGTTGTTAATCTTCCCGGTGACCTTGATTATCGCATAGCCCGCGGGTTCGGTTCCGGTCTCTCCCAGGTCTTCTCAGTTGTATCGGAAATTCAGGTCGGTAAAAACTTCTCTGTAAACGGCACTTACAGAGGGGAGCTCAGAAAGCTGACTCCTGAAAGCGGATACGAGCCTCCGCAGCATACGCTTTCGCTGCAGGTAAAAGCATTCCTGTAAATTGCTGACAAACTTATCCGTTTATGCCATAACGGTGTCTTGTGCCTGCTCACACAATAATTGATAATTCATAAACTTCACGATCGTAATCTATACAGGAGAGTTATTCATTAAATTTTACTCTTTAACCTAATTTCCGCAGTTGGGGTGGTTGAAGTAGCGCAACATGTT